>JAEFAK010000072.1 GCA_016287555.1 Oscillospiraceae bacterium | reverse complement strand
CCGTAGCCGCGGCGCTCGGCGCCGGCATCGACATCGCCGAGCCGCAGGGCCACATGGTCGTGGACATCGGCGGCGGCACGACGGACATAGCCGTCATATCCCTGCTCGGCGTCGTGCAGTCGGAATCGATCAAGATAGCCGGCGACGAGTTCGACCAGGCTCTCATACGCTTCGTGCGGAAAAAGCACAACATCCTCATAGGCGAGCGCACGGCCGAGGAGCTCAAGATCACCATGGGCTGCGCGTACACGCGCTCCGAGGAGGTCACCCGCGAGGTCAAGGGCCGCTGCCTTCTCACCGGACTTCCGCGCGTCTTCTCCATCAGCTCCGAGGAGATCAGGCAGGCGTACGAGGAGCCGTGCGAGAGGATACTCGACGCCATACACTCCGTGCTCGAGGCCACCCCGCCGGAGCTCGTCGCCGACGTCTCCAGAAACGGCATAACGATGACCGGCGGCGGATCGCTGCTGTGGGGCATGGACAAGCTCATAGAGGCCAGGACGAACATAAAGACGAGGCTCGCAGACGACGCGCAGTCGTGCGTGGCGTACGGCACCGGCAAGGCTCTGGCCTGGATAGGCGACATGCAGGAGGGGACCATGAACCTCTCCAGAAAGAAACAGATGGTGTGACGATGGAAAGCTACAAGGAACAGTTCATAGATTTCCTGCTCGATTCCGGCGCGCTGCTCTTCGGCGACTTCACGACGAAGAGCGGCAGGAAGACCCCGTATTTCCTTAACGCCGGAAACTTCAGGACCGGCGCCCAGATAGCGAAGCTCGGCGACTTCTACGCGGAGAACATCGAGGCCTCCGGCGAGAGGTTCGACAAGATGTTCGGCCCCGCGTACAAGGGGATACCCCTCGTGACCGCCGCGGCGGCCTCTCTCTGGCGAAAGTACGGCCGCGACGTGCCCTGGTCCTTCAACAGGAAGGAAGCCAAGGACCACGGCGAGGGCGGAACGATAGTGGGCGACGCGCCCGTCTCCGGCGACAGGGTCGCTGTCATAGAGGACGTGGTCACCGCGGGCACCGCCGTGCGGGAGACCCTGGCCATAATGGCCCGGCTCGGCGAGATAAAGGTGTCGTCGCTCTTCGTCATGGTCGACAGGATGGAACGCGGCACGGGCGCGAGGAGCACGCTGCGGGAGCTTTCCGAGGACATGGACATCAGCGTCAGGCCCATAGTCACCGTAAGGGAGATAATATGGTACCTGTCCTCGAGGCGGTCAGTCGGAGCCGACAGGATAAGGGCCATGGAGGATTACCTCGCCGAGTACGGCGGGGAATGACGGACGGCTGCGCGGGGTACGGAAACGTGCCCCGCATTCCGGCTCCGGGGCCGGAAGACAGGAGGTGGTGACCGTGGGCGGATTCCGCGTGGTCAGCGGCTACTCCCCGTCGGGAGACCAGCCGAAGGCCATAGAGAGCCTGGCGGAGGGCATAGAGAACGGACTGACCGAACAGACGCTCCTGGGCGTCACGGGTTCGGGAAAAACGTATACGATGGCCAAGGTCATAGAACGCGTGCAGCGCCCGACCCTGGTCCTCGCGCACAACAAGATACTTGCGGCGCAGCTCTGCAGCGAGTTCAGGGAGTTCTTCCCGGATAACGCCGTGGAGTATTTCGTTTCCTACTACGACTATTACCAGCCCGAGGCATACATCGCGCACACTGACACGTTCATAGAGAAGGACGCCAGCATCAACGACGAGATCGAGAGACTTCGACACAGCGCGACCTCCTCGCTTTTCGAACGGCGCGACGTCATAGTCGTCTCGTCCGTGTCGTGCATCTACGGCCTTGGCGACCCGATAGACTACAAAAACATGGTGCTCTCCTTCCGCGAAGGGCAGACGATGCCGCTCGGCGAGGTGCTCAGAAAGCTCGTGGACATGCGCTACGAGAGGAACGATCTCGCATTCGAGAGGAACACATTCAGGCTGCGCGGCGACACGCTCGAGATATTCCCGGTGTACTCGCTCGACAAGGCCATCAGGGTGGAGTTCTTCGGCGACGAGGTCGAGAGGATCAGCGAGTTCCGGCCGCTCACCGGCGAGGTGACGGTGCGCGTCAAGCACGCTGCCCTGTATCCCGCGTCGCACTACGTCACGACCCGCGACAAGATGGAGCGCGCCCTGCGCGACATCCAGACCGAGCTCGACGAGCGGGTGAAGTGGTTCGAGGAGCACGGCAAGCTCATAGAGGCGCAGCGCATACGCCAGCGCACCATGTACGACATGGAGATGATGCGCGAACTGGGCTACTGCTCCGGCATAGAGAACTATTCCAGGGTGATAAGCGGACGGACTCCGGGCAGCGCGCCGATGACGCTGCTCGACTATTTCCCGGACGACTACCTGATGTTCGTCGACGAGTCCCACGTGACGCTGCCGCAGGTCAGGGCAATGTACCGCGGCGACAGGTCCCGCAAGGAGAGCCTCGTCGAGTACGGGTTCCGGCTCCCGAGCGCCTTCGACAACAGGCCGCTCATGTTCGATGAGTTCAACGGGCGCATAAACCAGGTGGTGTACGTCTCCGCGACGCCCGGGGAGTACGAGAGGTCGCGCAGCGGAAACGTCGTGGAGCAGATAATACGCCCGACGGGGCTCGTGGATCCGAAGGTGACGGTCCGCCCGACGGAGGGCCAGATAGACGACCTCATCGGGGAGATAAACGAACGCGCCGGCAGAAACGAGCGCGTGCTCGTCACCACGCTGACGAAGAAGATGGCGGAGGACCTGACCGCGTTCCTGCAGAAGGCGGGCATAAGGTGCCGCTACATGCATCACGACATAACGAGCATAGAAAGAATGGAGATTGTCCGCGACCTGCGTCTGGGCGAGTTCGACGTCCTCATAGGGATAAACCTCCTGCGCGAGGGGCTCGACCTGCCCGAGGTGTCGCTCGTCGCGATACTCGACGCGGACAAGGAGGGCTTCCTCAGGAGCGAGACCGCCCTCATCCAGACCATAGGCCGCGCAGCGCGCAACGCGTCCGGCGAAGTCATAATGTACGCCGACACCGTCACGCCGTCCATGGCGCAGGCGATAGGGGAGACCGAGCGCAGGCGCGAGAAGCAGACGGCCTACAACGCCGAGCACGGCATAACCCCGAAGACCATAATAAAGGACGTGCGGGATCTCATAGAGATATCCTCCTCCGAGAAGACGGAAACGCGCAGGGAAGACGGCGCGAAGATGACCCGAAGGGAACTCGAGGACGCGATATCCAAGCTGGAGAAGGAGATGCTGCGCGCGTCGAAGCTTCTCGAGTTCGAGTACGCGGCCGTGCTCCGCGACAGGATCATCAAGCTTCGCGCGGAACAGTCGAAGGCAAAGGAAAAGTGACTTTACGGGAGCCGGGGAGCGCGACGCCCTCCGGCTCCCGGCTTTTTTCCGCCGCCGTTATGCGGGACGAAACACGCGACATCGCATAAAAAATCAAAAATATAATATTTTTTCAAAAAATACTTGCATTTTATTCATCGTTGTAGTAATATGCATTCATTCAACAAAACGACGCGCCTCAGACGCGCCGATATGGAGGAAAAGAAAATGAAAAAGTCCATAAAGATCATCGCCGCGCTGACTCTGCTCGTTATGATATGTGCTCTCGTCCTGTCGGGCTGCGGCGCTTCCAAGGAGACCGTAACGTCCGGCAAGCTCACGATGGGCACCAATGCGGAGTTCCCGCCCTATGAGTTCTACGACGGCGGAAAGGTGACCGGCATCGACGCCGAGGTCGCCGCCGCGATAGCCCAGAAGCTCGGCCTTGAGCTCGTGATCGAGGACATGGATTTCGACTCGCTCATCCCCGCCGTCTCGACCGGCAAGATAGACATGGTCCTCGCGGGCCTGACCGTCAACGAGGAGAGGCAGAAGTCCGTCAATTTCTCGACGAGCTACGCCCAGGGCAAGCAGGTCATAATCGTCAAGGAGGACAGCCCCATAACGAGCGTTGACGATCTCTTCGGCGACGCCCACTACACCATCGGCGTCCAGCTCTCCACGACCGGCGACCTCTACACCACCTGGGACATCGAGGACGAGGGCCTCGGCACGATAGACCGCTACAACAAGTATTCCGACGTCATCATGGCGCTTGTCGACGGCAAGATCGACTGCGTCGTCATGGATAACGAGCCCGCGAAGGTCTACGTCTCCAAGAATCCCGGCCTCAAGATCCTCGAGACCGAGTACGTCGTCGAAGATTACGCCATCGCCCTGAACAAGAACAACGCCTCTCTTTATGAGAAGGTCAACAAGGCTCTCGGCGAGCTCATTGCCGACGGCACGATAGACGGCATCCTCGCCAAGTACATAACCGCCGACTGATAAGTTCTTATTTCGGAGGAAGATCGCGGGGACCTTGCGGTCCCTGCGGTCTTTTATGAAAGGAGGGGTCCGGGTTGGCATGGCTCAGCCGTATCTGGCTGGAGATATCCGACCAGTTCGTGACGGCGTTCATTACGGACAACAGATGGAAGTACATACTCAAGGGCCTGGGCAATACGCTTCTGCTGACCGCCCTCGCGCTGTGCGTCGGCATCGTGCTCGGCGTTGTCGTCTCGATAGTGCGTTCGACGTGGGATAAGCGCAGGGAAGAGATGCGCCCCGGCTTCGGAAAAGGGCTGTTCGCGTTCTTTAACGCCATTTGCAAGGTGTATCTGACCGTCATCCGCGGCACGCCCGTCGTCGTGCAGATACTTATCATCTTCTTCGTAATAATGGCGTCGTCTTCCAATAAGATACTCGCCGGCGTCATCGCCTTCGGCATAAACTCCGGCGCGTACGTCGCCGAGATAATCCGCGGCGGCATCATGGCCGTCGACGAGGGGCAGACGGAGGCCGGGCGCAGCCTCGGCTTCAACTACGTGCAGACGATGTGGTACATCGTCATCCCGCAGGCGTTCAAGACCGTCCTGCCCGCGCTCGCCAACGAGTTCATCGTCCTGCTCAAGGAGACCGCCGTCGCAGGCTACGTCGGTCTGACTGACCTTACCCGCGGTGCGAACATCATCCGCGGCATAACCTATCAGAGCTTCATGCCGCTCATAGCGGCTGCGCTCATCTATCTGGCGATGGTCATGTTCTTCTCGTGGCTCGTCGGAAAGCTGGAAAGGAGGCTGAGGACGAGTGGACACTGACGTTCTCATAAAGGTCTCCGGACTTGAAAAGCATTTCGACGGCGGAAAGATACACGCCCTGTGCGGCATTGACGCCGAGATAAAGAAGGGCGAGGTCGTCGTCGTGATAGGCCCGTCCGGCAGCGGCAAGTCGACGTTCCTGCGCTGCCTGAACCTGCTCGAGCGCCCCACGGCGGGCACGGTCCTCTTCGACGGAGCGGACATAACCGACCGCTCCACGGACATAAACCTGCACAGGCGCAAGATGGGCATGGTGTTCCAGCATTTCAATCTGTTCCCGCATATGACGGTCCTCGGGAATATGACCATAGCGCCGGTGAAGCTGCTAAAGAAAAGCAAAAAGGAAGCCGAGGAAAAGGCCATGGGCCTTCTGGAAAGGGTCGGCCTCGCCGACAGGGCAAACGCCTATCCCAGCCAGCTCTCCGGCGGACAGAAGCAGCGCATCGCCATAGTGCGCGCTCTCTGCATGGACCCGGAGGTCATGCTCTTCGACGAGCCGACCAGCGCGCTCGACCCGGAGATGGTCGGAGAGGTGCTCGACGTCATGAAGAAGCTCGCCCTGGCCGGTATGACGATGGTTGTCGTGACTCACGAGATGGGCTTTGCCCGCGAGGTCGGGTCGCGCGTCATCTTCATGGACGGCGGAAGGATCGTCGAGGAGAACGAACCTGAGGAATTCTTCCGCAATCCGGAAAGCGACAGACTTAAGTCCTTCCTGGCGAAAGTCCTTTAAACCGGCACGCCGGTCCGGCTCAACGCCGGGCCGGCGTCTTTATGCGCGGACGGGGAAAATGGCCTTTATCAACGGTCCAGGAAGAAGACTCCCGCTTCTTAAGCGGTGAGATGAATTCCACTGCGGGACCGTTCATTACAAAAATGCCTGCCTTTTTGCCGGGCACTGTCTGTCTGACCAGATTTTTGGACAGCATTTGTACCAGAATTATCGCGATCCTCAAATGACGACGCTTACAGAAAGTGCAAAAAGGCTATGAAAAGAAAAAGAAACAAAGCTGAAAACACGATAGACAAAAGCTATAAGTGCGTCCTGTATCCAAATAAGGAACAGATATCTCTGATCGAGAAAACTTTCGGATGCTGCCGCTACGTCTATAACCGTTTCCTCGATGAACGGATATCCGCGTACCGGGATAACGGGATAACTGTTTCCTATTCCGATCAGTGCAGACAGCTTCCCGTATTGAAAGCCGATCCTGAGACTGCCTGGCTTAAGGAAGTCGACTCGACGGCTCTCCAGTACAGCGTACGCATCCTGCAGGACAGCTTCGACAACTTCTTCCGCCATCCCGGAAAGACGGGATACCCGAAGTTCAAAAGCAAACGCAGTCACAGACAGTCGTATCACAGTACATGTACTAACGGTAACATCCTGGTGATCGACGGCAAACATATCCGTCTTCCTAAACTGGGCGTAGTCAGATGCAGGATCCCCATGAAGGTCGAAGGCCGGATACTGGGCGCCGCCGTTACAAGGGATGACACAGGAAAGTATGCCGTCGTTCTGCATTGCGAAGTACCGATGCCCGCGCCGCTTCCGGACACAGGCAGATCAGTGGGAGTCGATCTAGGCATAAGGACTCTTGCCGTCACTTCAGACGGCAAAGAGTACTGCAACAACAGGACCTATGCGAAAAACCTGAAGAAACTCGCGCGCGCCCAGAAGAAACTGTCCCGAAAGACAAAGGGCAGCCACAACCGGGAAAAGCAGAGGATCAAAGTCGCAAAGATACATCAGAAGATCCACGATCAGAGACTGGACGCCGTCCATAAGATGACGCATGAACTTGTACGGGAATACGACGTCATCAGCATAGAAGATCTGGATACCCGGGAAATGATAAAATGCAGATTTGCAAAAGACATATCCGACGCTTCCTGGAGAGAGATCAGAAGACAGCTTACATACAAGTCGGAATGGGCGGGCAGACAGCTGATCGTTGTGGACCGCTGGTATCCCAGCAGTCAGACGTGCAGCGTGTGCGGACACGTAAGCGAATCGGTAAAGGATCTAAGCGTACGGCAATGGACGTGTCCTGAATGCGGATCACTGCACGACAGGGATGTCAACGCCGCAAGGAACATCCTGCGGGAAGGCCTCAGAAAGGCCGGATAGCACAAACAAAAAACAAGGTAGGGCCGGGCGGGCCCGAACGAAACGCCCGCGGAGACCGTGTGAGACTTCCGTTCAGGAAGCGGTGGTCGCAGAACCGGGAATCCCCCATCCTCAACCCGAGCTATCGGGTAGGTGGTGGGAGAACGTCAACCCAAAGTCAGCGTGACGGTCACACCGCCGTTTCCGAGCAGCTCGCTCAGGTCTTCCGCGGAGACTATCCTGCCCAGCCGCGTATAGGCCCAGGAGTTCGTGCCGTAGAAGATAACGAGTTGATCGCCGGAATAGAGGACGATATCTCCGGCCTGAGTCTCGGTCTGCACGTCGTTTCGCGGAAGCGACGCTCCGAGAGGGCCGACCTGCTCGAACCCGCCGTAGGGGGACATGCTCACGGTCAGCGGCCCGTCCTTGACGAGAGCGCGCAGCGCTTCGACGGAGGCGTTTTCCTCCCACTCGACGGCGAGCTCCGTATCCCCGACAGCGAGCTTCAGCGTTTTCTCCGCTCCTCCGTTCTCCTGTATCCACTCGCGCAGGGTATCGTCGCTCACGTCGGCGGCGAAGCGCCTGCCCTGCAGCCAGGTCCCGCTTCCGGCCTGCCCGGCGAGCGTATCGTCGCTAAGGCCGATGTCGCTGCTGCCGGAGGTGCAGAAGGGGACGACGGTCATCCCCGAAAAGTCATGGCTTTCGACGAACGTGCTCATGATGCGCGGCGCCTGCCCCCACCAGATGGGGTAGCCGAGATAGAGCGTCGTATAGCCCTCGAGCGAAATGTCGGAGGCGATCTCCGGCCTCGCGTCCGGGTCGTTCTGCTCGGCGGAGGCGCGGGTCGTGCGGTCGGAGTAGTTGAGGTCCTCGTCGGTATAGGGCTGCGCGGGGATTATCTCCGCGAGGTCTGCCCCGGTCAGCGCGGCTATCCTCCCGGCAACGCCGCGGGTCGTCCCCGTCGCGGAAAAATATGCTACCAGCACGACGCTCCGCGCTTCGGGGCCGGGGACTTCGGGGCCGATATCCGGCTCGCCCGCGGGCTCGCTTGCGGGCGTTGTCTCAGGCTCGCC
>JAEFAK010000071.1 GCA_016287555.1 Oscillospiraceae bacterium | reverse complement strand
AATAGATAATTTAGAATAAATATAAAATGGCAGTCAAATTACGTGACTGCCATTTATAAGTTTATTTTTGAAGTGTACCCTGGCTTGCGCATTTGAGATATGCGTTTATGAAGCCGTCAAGGTCGCCGTCCATAACGGCGTTTATGTTGCCGACCTCGTAGCCCGTTCTGTGATCCTTGACAAGCGTATAGGGCATGAACACGTATGAGCGTATCTGGCTGCCCCATTCTATTTTCATCTGCTCGCCCTTTATGTCGCTTATCTTCTCAAGGTGCTCGCGCTCTTTTATTTCAATGAGCTTGGAGCGGAGCATACGCATCGCCACCTCGCGGTTCTGGTGCTGGCTGCGCTCCATCTGGCAGGCCACTATAATGCCTGTCGGTATGTGGGTGATGCGTATGGCGCTCTCTGTCTTGTTGACGTGCTGGCCTCCCGCTCCGCTGGAGCGGAAGGTATCTATCTGGAGGTCGGCGGGATTTATCTCGAATTCCACCTCTTCCGCCTCGGGCATGACGGCGACGGTCACGGTCGAGGTATGGATGCGGCCGGAAGCCTCGGTATCCGGCACGCGCTGGACGCGGTGGACCCCGCTTTCGAATTTCATGTAGGAATAGGCCCCGTCACCCTCGATGATGAAGCATATCTCCTTGATGCCGCCGAGCTCGGTCTCGTTTACGTTCGTGACCTCGCACTTCCAGCGGCGGCGCTCGGCATACATGGAGTACATGCGGAAAAGGTCGGCGGCAAAGAGGGCGGATTCGTCCCCTCCGACGCCGCCGCGTATCTCGACGATGACGTTCTTCGAGTCATTCGGGTCCCGCGGGAGGAGCAGGAGCTTGAGCTCGTGCTCCGTCTCCTGCATGAGGCGGGTCGCGGAGGCTATCTCCTCCTCGGCCATCTCCTTCATCTCCGGGTCGGACAGGAGCGCGCGGGCCTGCTCGACATCGCTCTGATACCTGACGTAGCGGCGGTAAGCCTCGACGACGGGAGCCAGCTCCTTCTGCTCGCGGGAAAGCTTCGCCACCGCCGCGGGGTCGTTATAGACCTCCGGCGTGGCCATCTTTTCCTCTATACGGCGGAAGCGCTCCTCAACGTCGCGAAGTTTTTCAAGCATGTATCCGTTCTCCAGAAACCAATAAGAGAATAACGATTTATTTTAGCACAGGAAGTGCCGATTATCAACCGAAAAAGCGCTCGTACGCGACGCCGAAGGCCTCGCGCATGAAGTAGTTCGTGCGCAGGACGGGAAGCGTCGTTTTCGCGGCGACGCCCGCGCAGTTCTCGACGCCGAGCTTCTTCGCCTGCAGCTTCGCGCGCAGGAGATGATACTCGCTCGAGACTATCGCTACGCCGTCGGGCATGCTGCCCTCGCGCCCGGCGATGATGTCGAAGGAGAATTTCAGGTTCTCGTACGTGTTGGTCGCGGCGGGCTCCATGACGATGCGTTCGGGCGCGACGCCGCGCGCCTCCAGCCACTGCCGCATGCACTCGGCCTCGGAGATCATCTCGCCGGGGCCCTGCCCGCCGGAAACGATCGCGACGGCGCCGGGGGCCTTTTCGAGAAAGTCGAGCGCAGCTTCCAGCCTGTTATGAAGCGACAGGGACGGCTCCGTCCCGTTCACGCCCGCGCCGAGCACGACGACGTAGTCCATGGAATAGGCGCGCTCCTCGGTCTTCGCGTTTTTGACGACATCGGCCTCGTTGACGGCGAATATGACTATGCCCGCAGCGAGCGCCAGCAGGATGAGGACGACGAGTATCTTCGCGATCACGCCGGCCGCTCCGCGCTTCTTCGCCAGCTTGAAAAGCAGGTGCAGGATGATGAGCAGGGCCGCCGCTGCGACGAGGATATAAGACAGGAACGAGTAGCCCG
Source organism: Oscillospiraceae bacterium (assembly GCA_016287555.1). GTDB lineage: Bacteria > Bacillota > Clostridia > Oscillospirales > Oscillospiraceae > RGIG7949. The sequence continues at coordinate 6,477 of JAEFAK010000071.1, read as the reverse complement.
CCAGAGCGACCTTCAGCACCAGCGCGCAGAGCACGAGAAACAGCGCGATAAACGGCACTATGAGTACTCTGATTTTCTTCATTATTCTTCCTCCGAGAGCTCGGACCACTCCTCATAGAGCGCCTCGAGCCCGTTTTCCGCCTCGGTCTTCGCCGCGAAAAGCTCCTGCAGCTTTTCGTAGTCGGTCGAATTCGCCTCTATATCCGCGTCGAGCGCGGCTATCTTCTCCTCCGCCGTCTGGATGCGCTTTTCCAGCGTCGCCATGCGCTTTTCGCGGGAGGGAACGGCGGCCTTTTTCGCCTCGCGGCGCTTTTCCGTCTTCACGACCTGCTCGACGCGGGTCATGCGCTCCTTACGCTCGCGGTACTCCTCGAAGCCGCAGGGCCAGTCGGTCAGCTTCCCGTCCTCCAGCTCCCAGATGCGCGTGGCGAACCGGCTTATGAAATATCTGTCGTGCGAGACGAAAAGCAGCGCCTCGGTATAGTCCGACAGGGCCTCCTCCATCCACTCGCGCGAGTCGATGTCGAGGTGGTTTGTCGGCTCGTCGAGCACGAGCAGGTTGATATCGTCCTTCATGAGTATGCACAGCCGCAGTCTGCTCTGCTCGCCGCCGGACAGCGCCGAGACGGGCTTGAACACGTCCTCGCCGGAGAACTTGAAAGCTCCGAGCCGGTTGCGCGCGGTCTGCGCGGTCCACTTTGCCTCGGCCATGGCCGTATCGAGCACGCTCAGGCGCGGGTCGGCAAAGCGGACTATCTGCGGCAGATATGCCGCCTTGACGGCGGGGCCGAGCTTGACGAAGCCGGCGTCCGGGTCGGTAAGGCCCAGCAGGCAGCCGATGAGCGTCGATTTGCCCGTCCCGTTGTCGCCTATGACGGCGATGCGCTCGCCTCCGCCCACGAGCAGCTCCACGTCGGAAAAGAGCGTGCGCTCGCCGTAGGATTTCGTAAGGCCGCGAACGACCATCAGCTCGTCCGCGCGGAATTCCTTCTGCCCTATCGCGCCGCGTATCTTCTTCTCGGCGGTCGGTCTGTCGACAGTCCTGACGCGCTCGGCGCGGGTCTTTATGGCGAAGGATTTTTTCATGAGCATCTCGTTGCCCGTGCCCCACTGGTACAGGCGGGCGGCGGCCTCCTCGAGGCGCTTGACCTCCTTGGATTCCTGCTCCCATTTTTTGAGCTGCTCTTCATAGCGGGCCTGCTTTTCGACGGCGTAGAAGCTGTAATTGCCGCCGTAGAATTCGGCCTTGCCCGCGTTTATCTCGACGATGCGGGAGACGACCCGGTCAAGGAAATAGCGGTCGTGCGAGATAGTCAGGACCGTCCCGCGGAAATGGTCGAGGTAGTCCTCGAGCCATTCGGTCGCCTTCATGTCGAGGTGGTTGGTGGGCTCGTCGAGAAGCAGGATGTCCGTCTTCTCGAGGATGAGGCGGGCAAGGTTGACGCGCGTCTTTTCGCCACCGGAGAGCGATGAGAAGAGCTGGGCGCGCATGGCCTGCGGGATATCCAGGCCGTTGGCGACCTTGTTGCGCTCGACCTCCTCGTTCCAGCCGTCGAGAGCCTCGAACTCGGCCGAGAGCGAGTCATACAGCGCCATATCCGTCTTTTCCCCGGCCGCCATCGCCTCGCGCATCTTTTCAAGGCGCTCCGAGAGCTCGAATATGCGCGCGTGGGCCGAGAGCAGCACGTCCTCAGTCGTGTAGTGCGCGGGGTAGACGGGTATCTGCGAGATGAGGCCGATGCGCTTGCCCGTACCGACGACGATCTCGCCCTCGTCGCACTCCAGCTCGCCCACGATGAGGCGGAAGAGCGTCGTCTTGCCGGCCCCGTTTTTCCCGAGCAGGCCGACGCGCTCCCCGGAGTTGACCTCGAAGGAAAGGCCGTCGAGTATCTTCTTGTCGATCTCAAAGGCTTTTGTGACGCCTTTGACGGCAATGTCTATCATGAAAAGTCCCGTATCCGTCGTTCGGGCTTCCCCCGCCGCCCGCGAGAGCGGGAGCGAGAGAAGCCCGTCGTAAGTTTCGCTTATTTCGTGCCGAATATCCTGTCGCCGGCGTCGCCGAGGCCGGGGACTATGTATCCGTGGTCGTTGAGGTGGGAATCGACCGCCGCGACGAAGAGGTCTATGTCGGGGTGATCCTCGGTGATGCGCTTGACGCCCTCGGGAGCGGCTATGATGCACATGAGCTTGATGTGCTTGCAGCCGTAGTTTTTAAGGAAGCTGACGGCCGCCGTCGCGCTGCCGCCGGTGGCGAGCATGGGATCGAGGATGTATACCTCGCGCTCGGCTATATCCTTGGGCATCTTGCAGTAATACTCGACGGGCTCGAGCGTCTCGGGGTTCCTGTAAAGGCCGATGTGACCGACCTTCGCGCTGGGCACGAGCTGAAGGATGCCGTCGACCATGCCGAGGCCGGCGCGGAGGATGGGCACTATCGCCATTTTCTTGCCGGCGAGGCGCTTGACCTTCGCCATGCCGACCGGGGTCTCGATCTCTATCTCCTCCGTGGGTATATCCCGCGTCGCCTCAAAGCACATGAGGCTCGCTATCTCGGACACGAGCTCGCGGAATTCCTTGACGCTCGTGTTCTTGTCTCGGAGAACGGAGAGCTTATGCTGGATAAGGGGATGATCCATTACGTGAACGCTGCCTGCCATTGTTGCACACTCCTGTATATTTGAATTGATTTTCGAATCAGCTGCCTTGGGCTGCAAGACGCGCCTCGCGCTCCCGCTCGGCCTGCGACTTGCGGAGGTAGTTCGGGACGGGCTCAGATCGCTTTTCCGCATCCGCGGCGGCGAGCGCCACGCCGTACGCGCTCTGCATGAGCAGCGGCGCCGGCGCGAGTGCGAGCCTGTCCGAGACGGGTCTCAGAGTATTATAACACAGTTTTGCTCCGTCTCCAACTATAATTACCCTTTTTTCGGTATTTTTAAGCTCCGCTCCGAGCTGCTCAAGCGAAACAGCCCTGTCCGGCGCGAGTCTGACGAGCCTGCCGCCCTCGGCGGAAAAAAGCGCGTTATATACCTGGGAGCGGCGCGCGTCCATTGCGCAGCAGATCACCGCGCCCTCCATGAAGGCCAGCGGCATGGCCATGGCCTCCAGCGTGGAGACGCCGCAGCAGGGCTTCTCCGCCCCCCACGCGAGGCCCCGCGCGGCGGCGACGCCGATGCGTATGCCCGTAAACGAGCCCGGGCCGCGCGCGACGGCGACAAGGTCGACGTCGGAGACCGAGAGCCCGCAGCCCGCGAGCATGTCGGCGCACATGGGCATGAGGGTCGTGCTGTGGGTAAGTCCGGCGGACTGGAAGACCGAGGCGGTCAGCTCCCCGTCGGTCAGCAGAGCGGCGCTCGCGGCGACCGCCGAGGATTCAAGGGCAAGTATCCTCATTCGTCTTCTCCCTCTATGGTGATGACCCGCTCCTGCGGTCCCGTCTTCTCTATCGTGACGGTCACGGCGCCCTCCATGGCGCCGGGAACGAGCTCGCTCCATTCGCAGACGACGACGGCGTTTCGCGCCAGATAGTCGTCCCATCCGAGCTCATAGAGCTCGTCCTCGCCGGAGAGGCGGTACATGTCGAAATGGATGAGCTCCGGCGAGCCGGGATATTCGTTTACGATGGCGAAGGTCGGGCTCGTGACGCGGGAGGTTATGCCGAGACCGGCCGCCATGCCGCGCACGAAGACCGTCTTCCCCGCGCCGAGATCGCCGCGCAGGGCGACGACGCTGCCCGGAGCGAGACCCGACGAGAGCTCGGCGCCCGCGCGCTCGGTATCCTCCTCGCAGAGCGAAACTATGCGCCTCATTTTCCGGTCTCCTCCCTTCGCAGCTTTGCTTTCTCCGAACACTATAACACCTCGCGCGCCATAATTCAATTTTTTGTATTTACTCGGAGCCGGCAAAATGGTATTATAATGTTTACCTGAGGAGTGATAAGTTGAAAAGAGTCCTTATCGCCGTCCGCGATTTCTTCAAGACGGCGGATTCGGTCCTGCTGGCTCTGTGCCTGATCTCGTGCGCCTACGGCCTCGTGCTCATATACAGCGCCACGCTGACCTACGAGACAAATCAATATATGATAATCCAGGCCGTCTCCGTCGTGCTGGGGGTCGGTCTTTTCGTCGTGCTCAGCATCATAGACATCGATCTTATCGCCGAGCACTGGCTCATCATACTCATTTTCGACGTTCTCTTCATCGCGACGCTCTTCAAATTCGGCGTCGAGGGCGGCACCGGCAACAAGAGCTGGCTCCGCTTCGGCCGCGTCGGCATACAGCCCGCGGAGGTCGTCAAGGTCACGTTCGTCGTGCTCTACGCAAAGCAGCTTGCCTGGCTGCGCGACACGAAAAACGGCGTCGGCTCCATAGGCTCCGTCCTGCTGCTGGCGGCGCACTTCGCCGTCATGTTCGGCCTTATCCTGCTGACGAGCCGCGACCTCGGCTCGGCGCTGGTCTACTTCGTCATCTTCCTCGCGATGACCTTCGCCGCCGGCGTCGGCCTTCACTGGTTCCTCATAGGAGGGGCGCTAATCGTCGCAGCCTCGCCTTTTATATGGAACCACCTGCTCAACGGCAACCAGCGATCGCGAATACTGGCCCCGTACTTCCCCGAAGCGGTCGACCCGACCGGCCTCGGGGTGACCTGGCACGCCTCGCAGAGCAAGCTCGCGCTCGCATCCGGGCAGCTCACCGGGCAGGGGCTCACGCACGGCACGCAGTCGCAGTCCTCGATGCTGCCCTTTAAGCACACGGACTTCATTTTCGCCGTCACGGGCGAGGAGCTCGGCATGATAGGCTGCATAGGCGTCATCATCCTGCTCGTGCTTATTATAATCCGCGTCATCTACGTCGGCATCCGCTCCAACAGCTATATGCACATGCTCATCTGCGTCGGCTACGCCGCGATGCTGACCTTCCAGACCTTTGAGAACATCGGAATGTGCCTCGGGCTCACCCCGGTCATCGGTCTTACTCTCCCGCTGTTCAGCTACGGAGGCTCCTCCATCGTCACGACGTTCGCCGCGATGGGGATAGTCTCGGGCATACGAATGCGCCCGAGCGACGAGCTGCGGCGGCACTACTCTTAAAATGACCACGGAGGGACCCAATGGACGTTAAAGAATTCTTCGACAATCTCGCAGAGCACTGGGACGACGACTACGTTCCGGCCGCGCCGGAGAGGATCGCGGCGGCCTTCTTCGCATGCCCCGCCGGCAAAAAGGTTCTCGACGTCGCCTGCGGAACGGGCGCCATGTTCCCGGAGCTTCTGGCCGCGGGAGCGGCGGAGATAACCGGCGTCGACATCTCGACGGAGATGGCTAAGCGGGCGGAGAAAAAATTCGCCGCCGACAGAAGGATAAAGGTCCTCTGCGGCGACGTAACTAAACTTTCCCTGAGCGGCTTCGACACCGCTCTCGTATATAACGCCTATCCCCATTTCATGCGCAAGGAGCTGCTCATCGACGCCATGGCACGCGCGCTCAAGCCCGGCGGGCGTCTCACCATAGCCCACGGCGCGGGCAAGGATCAGATAAACGACCACCACCATAACGTTCCCCATTCGGTCACGACGGGGCTTCGCGCGGCCAAGGTCGAGGCAGAGCTCTGGGATGGGTTTTTCAAGGTCGACGCCATTGTCGACACGCCGTATTTTTATCTTATCTCGGGGACAAGGCTCTAAGCCATATAGGGCGAGGTCAGCCAGTCCTCCCCCGGGATGCGCTGCTCCGGCGACGGTCTTCCGAGACTTCGCAGGTCGGAGGCGCGGACGTCCAGCATGAACTCGGACAGCGCGGCTTCATCGAGCTTTTTCGCGCTCGCCGCTTTCGTTATCAACGGAAGGCGGTGGGCTTTTTCTTTCAGGACGGCGCGGCCCTTCTCGCCGGCCGCGAGCACGCGGATATACAGGGGCGACGCAGCGCGGGACTCCGCGGTCACGCCGAGGAAGGCGCACATGGCTGCGCGCCTTATGCGCGACATGGCGAGCCTTCTGGTCTTGGTAAGCTCATAAAGCTCCGCGAGCGTTCTCGCGCGGGAGACTGCCTTGAGCATGCGCTCGGCCAGCCCGTCGCCCGAGTCGGGCAGGGCGATGAAGTCCTCCTGCTTCATACTGCGCAGGCGCGCAAGGACTGCCGTCTCCAGAGCTTCGGACGAGACAGGGGCGCGCCCGGCCTCGATCTCGGCGCGGATCGTCTCCGCGCACGCGGGCGGCGTCATACCGTCCACACTGCCGCCGCGGCGCAGGGCGGCGCGCAGCACGGAGGCGGACGGAAATCGCGGGTCGTCCGCGTCATGGGCGCCCTCGCGCAGGAGGGCGATCGGCTCTATGCCGCTGCCGAGGTGGCGAAGGGCCTTAATATATTCTATGGCGAGGATATCGTTGGGCCTGCCGAGCGCGGGGAGCTTCCTCCCGGAAAGCTTTTCGGCCGCGCGCTGCCGCGCCGCGGCGTACGGCGCGCCGAGAGCGAGCTCGGCCCTG
>JAEFAK010000070.1 GCA_016287555.1 Oscillospiraceae bacterium | reverse complement strand
CCCATCAAGCACTACTACTGCGAGCAGGATGGGAAGCTCTATTTTCACGGCGGGAAAAAGGGCCATAAGATAGACGCGATCATGCGGCATGACAAGGCGTCCTTCTGCGTTTACGACGAGGGGTTCCGCAAAGACGGAGAGTGGGCGCTGAATATCAGATCGGTCGTCGTTTTCGGAAAGATAGAGTTCGTCGAGGACCGGGAGACCGTATACAGGATATCAAGGGAGCCGAGCCGCAAGTTCACGGAGGACGAGGATTACATCGAAAACGAGATAAGGCGCTCCGGCCCGGCGACGCTCATGTTCGCCCTGACGCCGGAATGCATCACCGGGAAGCTGGTAAACGAAGCTTAAGGCCGGGGGAAGAGACGCATGGATTATCAGGATATAAACGCCGAGACGATAGACCGCTGGGTGCGCGACGGCTGGGAATGGGGCCGCCCCATCTCGCACGAGGTCTTCGAAAAGGCCAAAAACGGCGAGTGGGACGTGCTGCTCACGGCGACGAAGCCCGTCCCGCACGAGTGGTTCGGGGAGCTCCGGGGCAAAAAGGTCCTCGGCCTCGCCTCCGGCGGCGGCCAGCAGATGCCGGTATTCGCCGCGCTCGGGGCCGACTGCACCGTCCTCGACTACTCCGAGGCGCAGCTCGAGACCGAGCGCACGGTCGCCGCGCGGGAGGGGTACTCCATCCGCGTCGTCCGCGCGGACATGACGAAGCCCCTGCCCTTTGAAGACGGGGAATTCGACCTCGTCTTCCACCCCGTCTCAAATTGCTACGCGGCCGAGGTCAAGCCCATCTGGCGCGAGTGCTTTCGCGTGCTCAGGCCCGGCGGAAGGCTCCTTTCCGGGACGGATCACTTCGTGAACTTCATCGTCGACGAGGACGAGGAGCGCATCGTCAACGGCCTCCCGTTCGACCCGCTGCACGACCCGGAGAAGATGCGCGAGCTCCGGGAGACGGACTCCGGCGTGCAGTTTTCCCACACGCTCGAAGAACAGATAAACGGGCAGCTCGAGGCCGGCTTCACGCTCCTCGCGCTCTATGAGGACACCAACGGCGAGGGCCGCCTGCACGAGCTGAACATCCCGACGATGCTCGCCATGCTCTCGGTCAAATAAAAAGAGGGAAAGACACAGTTGTTTGTCGCATTTGATAAAGAGAAAAACCGAATATATGCAGATGAAGCCACCCGGCACAAAGATTGCTTTTGCCCTGTTTGCGGTGAGCCATTGATTCATAGAAAGGGGAAATATAGAAGGCCCCATTTTGCTCATAAGCAGAAAACCGATTGCTTTATGAGTCGAAATAAAGATTATATGTCTGAGTGGCACATGAGGATGCAGGATTATTTTCCAAAAGAAAAGCGAGAAGTTCGATTCCAAGATGATGAAACCGGTGAAGTTCATATAGCCGATGTTTTTGATGAGGAGACAAACACTGTTATTGAATTTCAACATAGTCCCATCAATGAAGAAGAGTATTTATCTCGAACATCTTTTCATCTCAAGAACGGCAGACGAATAGCATGGATCTTTGATGAGAGCAAGGAGAAGGAAAAAGAGGGATATTTGGGTCGACTCAAACCGGACAGTCTGTTTGTCCCGCTCAACTGGAAAATAAGAGACGTCAATTTAGAGGGGATTTACAAGGACTTGTCTTACAAGTGGCTATATGCGCGAAGAAAAATGCTAGCTGCAGGACCAGACCTGATAGAAAACAATAAACAGTATAGTGTCTTTGTTTTTGCTGGCGAAACAGAAGATATTATTCATCGAATAATAAACGAAGAAAACGCTTATGAGTATATAACTATTTCTGTACAGAATCTTGAAATGGCTGAAAACATGAATCCAGATGAGTTCTTTAATTCTGAGCGGGTTCTATTATCACAGTCACCATGGAAAGAAAAAATAGATGAAGCTAAAGAACAGCAAGAAGAAGAAAAAAGAATCCTAGAAGCAAGAATTAAGGAATATAGGGAACAAATAAGAATCATAAGCCGAGAAAGAAAAGGGTATGACAGTGATTTAACTAAATGCCCTCTTTGCGGAGGAAAAATGCGCCTCAAAACTGCGAAGAGGGGCATTAATGAAGGCCGAAAGTTTTATGGATGCAGTAATTATCCGAAGTGTCGATTCACAGAAGACTGCTAATGGACCATGCTCGCGGAAAAGCCGCGCTGACAGGAGATAAAAATGGACGAAAGACTGACAAAGCAGCTCGCGTTCGCGCTTGAGCTGGACAAGGAGAAGAGCGTCTTTCGCAGGACGCACCTCTCCGGCCCGGGCAGGCTCGAAAACGACGCCGAGCACGCCTGGCACATGGCGATAATGGCGTATCTGCTGCGCGAATACGCCGACGGGGAAGCGGATATCGCGCGGGTGCTCATAATGTGCCTTATCCACGACGTCGTCGAGATATACGCGGGCGATACCTACTGCTACGACGCCGAGGGCGTCAAGACCCAGAAGGCGCGCGAGGAGGCGGCGAAGGAAAAGATATTCGCCCTTCTCCCGGACGATCAGAGGGCCGAGCTGACCGCGATATTCGACGAGTTCGAGGCGGGCGAGACGCTTGAGGCGCGCTTTGCCCACGCCATGGACAATATGCAGCCGCTCCTGCTCATAAACAGCAACGACGGCTGCGACTGGAAGGACAACGGCATCTCCGCGGACAAGGTCTACCGCCGCCAGGGCCGGACGCGCCTCGGCTCGGAAAGGCTCTTCGAGGCGACCGACGCCATACTCCGCGAGAATATACGAAAGGGAAATCTCTATTGGGAAGACCCCGAAGGGAAGGGAAATAAAGATGTTTGAGACTGAGAAAAAGCAGGCTTACGAGCTCGCGTCCGAGCTCTGCGAAAAGGCCGGGCTCAAAAAGGGACAGATACTCGTCGTCGGCTGCTCCTCCTCGGAGATAGTGGGCGACAGGATAGGCACGAATTCCAGCATCGAGGCCGCCGAGGCCGTCTATGAGGGCATCGCGGCGGCGCTCGCGGAGCGGGGAGCATGGCTCGCCGCACAGTGCTGCGAGCACCTCAACCGCGCCGTCGTCGTCGAGCGCGAGGCCGTCCCCGGCGCGGAGCCGGTCAACGTCGTCCCGCAGCCGAAGGCGGGCGGCTCCTTCGCCACGACGGCGTACAGGCGCTTTCGCGATCCCGTCGTCCTTGAGGAGATACGCGCCGACGCGGGGCTCGACATAGGCGATACTCTCATCGGCATGCATCTTAAAAAGGTCGCCGTCCCCGTGCGGCTCGCGAGCTTCTCGCTGGGCGCGGCGCACGTCTCCGCGGCGAGGACGAGGCCGAAGTTCATCGGCGGGAGCCGCGCCGTCTATGACGACAGCCTGAAATAACCGCATCGGGCATGGATAAGGAAAAAACTAAGGCCTATTATGCCGCTCTCCCGCCCGACGAGCTCTGCGGCTGCGAATACTGCCGCAACTTCGCCGCTCACGTCGCCGAGGCGTATCCGGCGGTCGCGGCGTTTCTGGAGGGGCTGGGCGTCAGCATCGAAAAGACGTTCGAGAGCTTTCCGATCGACCCGGGCGCGGAGAGAATGATCACGTATCTCGACGTGCAGTACGTCGTCATGGGCAGCCCAGAAGGCTTCGAGCCGACGGAGATATCCGGCGTCACGATAGGCCTTGCCGATTCGCACCCGCCAACGGAGCTGGACGAGGAGCATTTCGTCATCGAGGCGAGCCCCTTCGAGCTGAAATGGGATCCTCCGAAGGAGAAAAACGTCCTCGGCGCGCTCTCGCGCGCGGAGTTTCGCGCGTGGCTGGAGGCCAACGGCGCTTCCGAACCGGAATGCTGGATCGAGGTCAAGGGCGGCAGGCCCGCCGAGGGCGGGGCGCTCGCCTATCTCGACGCGGTCGAGGAGGCGCTCTGCTTCGGCTGGATAGACAGCACCGCAAGGATCGTCGGCGGGCGGAGCCTGCGGCGCTTCACCCCGCGCAGGAAGGGCAGTCTCTGGACGGAGCTCAACAAGGAGCGCGTCCGCAGGCTGGAAAGGCTCGGCCTCATGACGGACGCGGGGCGAAAGGTCCTCCCGCCCATGGGCCCGCGGAGCTTCCGCATAGACCCCGAGCTGGAGGCCGCGCTCAAAAAGGCACGGGCATGGTCGCGCTTCAAGGCCTTCCCGCCGCTGTATCAGCGGGTACGGGCCTACAACGTGAGCTTTTATAAGAAGAGAGACCCCGAAAAATACGAAAGATCGCTCGCCCGGCTCATCGAGAAGACGAAAAAGGGCGAGATGTACGGCGAGTGGAACGATCACGGCCGCCTGACCGGCGGCTGAGCGCGAAGGAGGACGGACGTGGCTGGATATAACGGCTGGAACCCGTGGCACGGGTGCACGAAGATAAGCCCCGGCTGCCTGCATTGCTACGTCTACCGCCGCGACGAGCGATACGGCGGCGCGGCCTCGCAGTGCCGCAAGACCGCCGCGTTCGACCTGCCGCTCCGCCGCGACCGCTCCGGGGACTGGAAGCTCCCGCGCGGAAGCTGGGTCTATACCTGCTTCACCTCGGACTTCCTGCTCGAGGACGCGGACGACTGGCGGCCGGACTGCTGGCGCATGATCCGCGAGCGCTCCGACTGCACGTTCTGCTTTTTTACCAAGCGCATCGAGCGCATGGGGCTCTGCCTCCCGCCCGACTGGGGCGACGGGTACGATAACGTCGCCGTCGGCTGCACGGTCGAAAATCAGGCCATGGCGGAGCGCCGCCTGCCGGTCTTCGCGGAGCTTCCCATAAAGCACAGGATGATAGTCGCCGAGCCGCTTCTGGAGAAGATCGACGTCTCGCCGTGGCTCGCCTGCGTCGAGGAGGTCTGCGCGGGCGGCGAGTCCGGCCGCGGCGCGCGCCCCTGCGACTATGACTGGGTGCTCGCCCTGCGCGATCAGTGCGCGGAGCAGGGCGTCCCCTTCGTTTTCCACCAGACCGGCGCGAGATTCGTGCGCGGGGGGAAGACCTACGCCGTCCCGCGCCGCCTCCAGCACGCGCAGGCGAAAAAGGCGGGCATAGACATCCCCGCCCCGGGCGGGAGGCCTTCAAGGCCGCCGCAGCCGGAAGCCGAGCAGCTGGAGCTCAAGCTGTAGATTCCGGGGCTTCGCCCCTTTTGGAGAGAAAAATATGAAAACAAGAGACAAGATATCCGTATGCCTCAATTTCCTCATTGCCGTCCTCGTCGTCGGGTGCACGGTCTGGATGATGTCGGGCATCAAGGGCCCGCTGGCCGACAGGGGCGCGGCGGCGCTCAAATTCTTCACGGTGGATTCCAATATCCTCATGGGGATAACGGCGGTCATCGTCGCCGTCCTCAAGATAAAGAGGAAGGGCGAGCTGCCGCGCTGGGCGCTCGCGCTCTACCTCGTCGCGGCCTCGTCCGTGATGCTGACGTTCACGGTCGTCGCGCTGCTGCTCTCGCCATTCGTGCCGTCGGGGTATTTCTCGCTGTTTACGAAGTATAATTTCTTCTTCCATTTCTTCGTCCCCGTGCTCGGCGCGGTCGATTTCATATTCTTTGAGGATGGGCGGAAGCTGCGCTTTCGCGCGTGCTTCCTTGCGATCATCGCCGTCGCGCTCTACGGGGTGTACTACATAGTCCCCCTCATGCTCACCGCCGCCCCGGACGGGACGGTCAACGCCGCGCGCGACTGGTATATGTTCTTCCGGCTCGGCACGAAGATGCTCGTCCCGGTCATCCTCATAATCTCCGGGATGGACTTCGCCGGGAGCGTGCTGCTGCGGCTCTTCAGCCGCCTGCGCGCCGCCGCGAGCGCGAAAAGGGAAGCCGAATGAGCGTAAGGGACAGGCTCTTTGAGCTGCGCGACGCGGACTACGCCGCCTTTCAGTCGGGGCTCACACCCGGCGTCGCGCCGGAGCGCTTCATCGGTGTGCGCGTCCCGCAGGCCAGAGCCCTCGCCAAAGCCCTCAAAGGGACGGACGAGGCTCGCGCCTTCATGGCGGAGCTGCCGCACGAATACTTCGACGAGAACATGCTCCACGGCCTGCTCGTCAGCATGATAAGAGACAGGGCCGAGTGCCTTGCCGAGACGGAGCGGTTCCTCCCCTTCGTGGATAACTGGGCCGTCTGCGATACCATGTCGCCCAAGGCGCTGGCGAAGGACAAGCCCGCCCTGCTCGCGGATATACGCCGCTGGGCCGCGTCGGAGCGCGTCTATACCTGCCGCTTCGGGCTGGAGATGCTCATGTCGCATTTTCTCGACGCGGACTTTTCCCCGGAGCTGCTGGAGATCCCCGCCGCCGTGCGCTCGGAGGAATACTACGTGCGCATGATGGTCGCGTGGTTTTTCGCGACGGCGCTGGCCAAGCAGTGGGAGGCGTCGCTGCCGTACATAGAGGGGCGGCGGCTCGACCCCTGGACGCACAACAAGACGATAAGCAAGGCCTGCGAGAGCTTCCGCGTCCCGGATGAGCGCAAGGCGCTCCTGCGCGGCCTGAGGATAAGATGATGCCCGAATATACCCACGTGACCCATGGCTTCCCGCCGCTTTTCGACGCGGAGAGCCGCACGCTCATCCTCGGCTCGATGCCCTCGCCGAAGTCCCGCGAGCAGGCCTTTTATTACGGCCACCCGCAAAACAGGTTCTGGCGGGTGCTCGCCGCCGTCTTCGGCGCACCCGAGCCGAAAAGCATCGAGGAAAAGCGTGCGCTCGCCCTTTCAAACGGGCTCGCACTCTGGGATTCCCTCGTCGAGTGCGATATCCGCGGCGCGAGCGACACCACCATCAGAAACCCCGTCCCATCGGATATCCCGTGGCTGCTGGAGCGGACGAAGATATCCCGCGTCTATACGACGGGCGCCGCCGCGGACAAATATTACAGGCTTTATAATCTTCCGCGGACGGGCATAGAGTCCGTGCGCCTGCCCTCGACCTCGCCGGCCAACTGCGCCGTGAGCTTTGAAAGCCTCGTCGAGAGCTATTCCGTCCTGAAGGAGTAGACCATGCCATACGATCCCGAGCTGCGGGGCAACGGCTGCCCCGTCTTCAAAAAATGCGGCGGCTGCCAGCTGCAGAACCTGACCTACCCCGAGCAGCTCGACTTCAAGCAGGGGAGGGCGATAGCGCTCCTCGGGCGCTTCGGCCACGTCAGCCGCATCATAGGCATGGAGGAGCCGTATCATTATCGCTGCAAGGTGCAGGCGGCGTTCGTGCGCTCGCGCGGCGGCGTGCTCTCCGGCGTGTACCAGTCGGGCTCCGGGCGTGTCGTCCCCGTCGATTCCTGCATGATAGAGGACGAAGTCTGCGGCGCGGTCGTCGTGACAGTGCGGGATCTGATGAAAAGATTCAATATCCGCCCCTGGGACGGGAGGAGCGGCGTTCTGCGCCACGTGCTCGTCCGGCGCGGGCTCTATTCGGGCGAGGTCATGGCCGTCCTCGTGACGAGGACGGCGCAGCTCCCCTCGAAAAATGCCTTCGTCGCCGAGCTTATCCGCCTTCGCCCCGAGATAACGACGGTCGTGCAGAATATAAACGCCGACCCGCTGCCCCTCTCGCTGGGAAAGGAGAACGTCGCGCTCTTCGGCCGCGGCCACATAGTCGATGAGCTGCTCGGACGAACCTTCCGCATATCGCCGGATTCGTTTTATCAGGTCAATCCCGCCATGACGCGGACGCTCTACTCGACCGCGCTCGACTTTCTCGAGCTCAAGGGGACGGAGCATGTCCTCGACGCCTACTGCGGGACGGGGACGATAGGCATCCTCGCGGCGGGAAAGGCAAAAAAGGTCACGGGCGTCGAATTCAACGCCGACGCCGTGCGCGACGCGAAGTGGAACGCCCGCGAAAACGGGATAGAAAACATAGAGTTTTTCCGCGGCGACGCGGCCGCCTTCATGGAGGGCATGGCGAAGTCCGGCGAAAGGCCCGACGCGCTCATCATGGACCCGCCCCGCGCCGGGGCCAGCGCGCGCTTTCTGCGCGCCGTCGCCGCAGCCGCGCCGGAGAAGATAGCCTACGTTTCCTGCGAGCCGGAGACGCTCGCGCGCGACCTCGCCGTCCTGACGCGCTCGGGCTATCGCGTCCGCAGGATACAGCCCGTCGACATGTTCCCGCATACGCGCCATCTGGAGACGGTCGTATCGATGACAAAGAATTAAATAGATCGAGGATCACGGAGCAAACAGAAATGAAATATGAAATCATACCCTGCTCGGAAGACGACGGGGAGTTTATCGAAGAACGGGCGAACGATGCTTTTAACGCAATGGCACGGCCCGAAGAAGACGCGGAGGAAGAATTCGTATATAAAGTCACCGATGAAAACGGAGACCTCCTCGGCGGATGCGTTTTGTCTGCGGACGGTTTGAAGACGGCGTCGATCTATGATCTGTGGGTCGAGGAAGCATACCGCCGCAAGGGGATGGCCTCCGCGCTCATCCGTGAGGCCGAGCGTAAGGCAAAAGAGCTCGGCTGCTATCTCGCCATGATCGGCACTTTTGATTTTCAGGCAAGACCGTTCTACGAAAACCGCGGCTATACCGTAAAC
>JAEFAK010000069.1 GCA_016287555.1 Oscillospiraceae bacterium | reverse complement strand
CTTCTGACCACTCGCTCAGTATGTCGTCGAAATGGCTCATGGAGGCGTTCATGCGGAGAGTATACCCGAGCTCGTCGTTTATTGCGACGGCTTCGGGATCAAGGGGAAGTCGCATGACGACGGTATAACCGTATTCCGCCATCTCGACGACTCCGCTGTATCCGTAATCGTCAAGGGACTTTGCGGCTTCTTCGAAGGAAGGTACCATGGCGCCTTCTATCCACTGATATCCGTCCGGATAGTTCGCCACGCCGGGATCCTCGGAGTACTCGTGCATCAGTTCGTCGAATTTGGCGACCGGATCGTCGGACTTGTCGAGTATGGCGATGAGCTCCTCGAGCTTTTCATATCTCTTCTGGTACTCTTCCGCGGAGAGCTCGTTGCCCTCGTCGTCGGTCCTGGAAAGAAGTATATGTTTCGCGCGCAGGAAACCGTTGGCGTTACCGTACGACAGAGCCTCGTCGTCGGAGCACTTGGAACCGTTGACGCCGCAGACTTCGTCGTATAGGGCGGAATAAAGATAGGAAGTGCGGAGCATGTAGTCGTAGAGATCCTCAGACAGGAATGACTGGGCGAGAGCCTGCCTGTAGGCTTCCTCGCTGCCGTACTGGGCAATGAGGTTGTCCCTGGCGTTGGCCAGTTCGGATTCATCCTGCTCGGAAAGAGAGATGCCGAGTTCAGCGCATTTGTTTTCCACGGTCCTGTACAGTTTTATCGAGTAGATGACGTTGTCTGCGAGCAGCTCGCCGGCGGTGGTCCCGCCGATATTCATGTCCCAGCTGCCTGTGTCGAGGCCCCAGTTGTTCCATGTCGCGTTCGCCCAGTAGAGGAATTCGCGCACCGTGACGGGCTTGCCGTTGATGTTGGACGCGACGTCATCCGGACTGAGTCCGAGAGCAGAGGCCTCGATCCAGGCCGGATCGCCGGAAAGGGCGGGATCCGCGGAGGGATCGGAGGTTCCGCCAGGCGTGGCGGAAGGTTCGGAAGTGCCGGAGGGCTCCGTGCCGGGAACCGTGGACGGCGCGGGGGCGTTCTGATTGGCGCAGCCTGCAGTGAAGAGCAGCATGAGCACGAGCAGGGCTGCGAGGATTCTTGAAACGGTCTTCATATTTCTGTTCCTTTCTCAAGGCCGGGTGCCGTGGCCTTGTATGCTTTTATAAACTGAGTGGCTTCCTGGATAACGTCTTTCTTCATAAGCTTGATGCTGACGGCGGGATTGGTGCCGGCCTCGACCTTGATGCGGCCTCGGAAATCGCTCTCGTTGTACAGCAGGCTTATGCGCGCCATGTCGAAATCGGTGAGCCTGAAGAAGGCCCTGCCGCCCTTCTGGGATATCTCGCATATACCCGCCGCGGCGGCCTCGCCGCGAAGCAGAGCGACCCGGATGAGCGTATTGACGCTCTTAGGCGGATCTCCGTAGCGGTCGATGAGTTCGTCCGTCATATCGTCGGCGTCGTCCTCATCCTCGATGAGCGCGATGCGCCTGTACAGGTCCATCCGCTGCTCCGGGGAGGAGACGTAGCTGTCTGGAATGGAGGCTGAGACCGTCAGGTCGGCCGAGCATTCGGCGCGCTTTTTCGGCTTTTCGCCCTTCTCCTCGAGGACGGCCTCCTCGAGCAGCTTCAGGTACATGTCGAAGCCGACGCTCATCATGTGCCCGGACTGTTCCGCTCCGAGAAGGTTTCCCGCGCCGCGGATCTCAAGGTCGCGCATGGCGATGTGGAAGCCGCTGTTGAACTCGGCGAATTCCCGTATCGTCGCGAGGCGTTTAGCGGCGTCCTCGGTCAGGACCTTGCCCCTGCGGAAGGTGAAGTAGGCGAACGCGTGGCGGGAGGAGCGACCGACGCGCCCGCGTATCTGATGGAGCTGCGCGAGCCCGAGCCGGTCCGCGTCCTCTATGATGAGCGTGTTGACGTTGGGGATGTCGATGCCGGTTTCGATTATCGTAGTGCAGACTAGGACCTGCACCTCGCCCGATGAGACCTGCTCCATGACCTCGGAGAGCTGATCCTCGCTCATCTTGCCGTGAGCGAAGGCGACGGAGACGCCCTCCAGCATCTGCGTCAGCTTCGCCGCCGTGCGCTGTATCGTTTCGACGCGGTTGTGCAGGTAGTATACCTGCCCGCCGCGCGCGACCTCGCGCCTGATGGCGTCGCATATGACGGACCAGTCGTGCTCGAGCACGTAGGTCTGGACGGGATGCCGCCCGCTCGGCGGTTCCGTTATCGTGCTCATGTCGCGGAGCCCGGAGAGAGCCATGTTCAGCGTTCTCGGGATAGGCGTCGCCGAGAGCGAGAGCACGTCGACGTTGCCCGCGAGCTCCTTGAGCTTTTCCTTATGAGATACGCCGAAGCGCTGCTCCTCGTCGACGACGAGAAGGCCGAGCTTGGCGAATTTGACATCCTTTTGTATGAGACGGTGCGTGCCGATAACGATGTCGGCAGTGCCGTTTTCTATGTTCCTGAGAGATTTTCTGATCTCAGAGGCAGTCCTGAAGCGGCTCAGCAGCTCAACGGTCACGGGATATCCCGCGAAACGCCGCATGACGGTGACGTAGTGCTGGTTTGCCAGGACCGTCGTCGGGACCAGTATGGCGGCCTGATACCCGTCCATGACGCATTTCATGACTGCGCGCAGAGCGACCTCGGTCTTGCCGAAGCCGACGTCGCCGCAGAGAAGTCTGTCCATCGGCGACTCGCGCTCCATGTCCGCCTTGATGTCGGCGATGGCGCGGAGCTGATCGTCGGTTTCCGTGTAGTCGAAGGCCTCCTCAAATTCCTGCTGCCACATGCTGTCGGGCGAGAATGCGTGGCCGGGGCGGCGCATGCGCTCTGCGTAGAGCTGTATGAGCTCGCTCGCCATCTCCTTGGCCGAGGCCTTCGCACGGGATTTCGAGCGCGCCCATTCCGCCCCGCCGAGCTTGTTGAGCTTGACGGACTGATCCTCGCCGCCGCCTATGTATTTTGAGACCATGTCGAGTTGCGTAGCAGGGACGTAGAGCACGTCAGTGCCCGCGTAGGCTATCTTGATATAATCCTTTTCGACTCCGTCAACGGGCATCTTTACGACGCCGAGGAAGCGTCCGATGCCGTGCTGCTCGTGCACGACCGCGTCCCCGACGGAGAGGTCGGAAAAGCTCTGCAGCTTTCTGCGGTCCTTTGCGGGGGTTCTGGAACGCGAAGACTTTTTCTGCTTTTGTGCGGCGAACTGTCCCTCGGTAATGACGGCGAGCTTTATGGACGGATACTCCATTCCGGCGCCGAGCTCGCCGACCGTTACGGCGCAGGCCCCGCCGCGCGGCAGGGAAGAGAGCTCCGCGTCGACGGAGGAGGGTACGCCGAGGCTTTCGAGATAATCCCGAAGGATGCCGCATTTCC
Source organism: Oscillospiraceae bacterium (assembly GCA_016287555.1). GTDB lineage: Bacteria > Bacillota > Clostridia > Oscillospirales > Oscillospiraceae > RGIG7949. The sequence continues at coordinate 5,200 of JAEFAK010000069.1, read as the reverse complement.
GTTCGTCCGTGCAGGTTACGACGACACGGTAGCCCTCCTTCATGTAATGGACTATGTCCCCGGCCGCGGTCTGAAGGCTGCCCCCGTAGGAGGGGAGCTGCTTTGCCGTGACTGAAAGAAGAGAGCGCGGCGCGAGAGGGTACGTACCGCCGCGAAAGCTGTCCGCCATGACGACGGGGTGATCGCCGAGAGCCTCGCAGCACTCGTCCCAGCCGATATAGAGGTCGGTCTGGGAGTCTGCGAGGGTGCCCGATTCGAGCAGCGTCTCAATGTCCTGCGATATGCGCCATACGTAGTTTTTGGCTCTTTCCGCGAGCCGGGAGGGCTCGTAGAGGATGACGACGGCGTCCTCCGGAATGTATTGAGCGGCGCAGGCGACGCCGTCAAAAAGCAGATTGAGGTATCTGTCGGAGCAGGAGAAGCTCAGCCTGTTCATGAGCCTTTCAGCATCTGCTTCGATGTTCGATATAAGCTCCTCAGGAGGGTTCTTCCTTCGCCTGAGGCGCGAGGCGAGAGCGGTCAGCTTCGCGGCGAGCCCCTCTTCGCCGCCGTAGCAGAGCTGCGGGAGAGTTTCCGCCGCGGGGAGGATGAGTGCTGACTGCGTATTCTCGATGCGGCGCTGGCTCGTTACGTCGAAATAGCCCAGAAGGTCTATTTCGTCTCCGAAAAACTCGCACCTGACCGGGTTTTGCTCGGCGGGCGAGTAAAAGTCGATGATGCCGCCGCGTCTGGCAAACTGACCGGCGCCCTCGACCTGATCCGAGCGCTTGTACCCCGCCGAGACGAGAAGCTCGCAGAGCGCGTCCGGGGAGAGCTCCTCGCCTGATCTGATCTCCGCGACACGGTCGAGCAGGACCTGCTTCGGCGCGCAGCGCTGCATGAGCGCGTCCGGAGTGGCGACGCAGAGCGGAGCCTTGCCCAAAGCGAGCGCGGCGAGGGCGCGCAGCCTCTCATGCTCAAGCTGGCGGGAAACGCTTTCGGCGTTATAGAACGTAAATTCACGGGCCGTCAGCCTGACGGACTCCTCCTCGGCGAGCGAGGAAAGATTTGCGCTCATCCTCTCGCAGGAGAGCTCGTCCGGACAGACTACGACCACGGGGACGCCCGCGCAGACGCGCACGGCTGCGGCGAGGTGCGAGGCATGTACTGCCTCCACGCCCGAGATGACTATCGGGCAGCCTCCGCCGTCTATCCTGTTTATCAGCTCCGTAAAAACGGGACTCGTTTTAAGCGCAGATGAAAGAGCTTTCAAATCGTCCTCCGGCCTCCGGAAACGGGTAATGCGCGGAACGCCGAAGCGCCCGCGTGTGTAACGTGTATAACTTTATAAATATACTCCTCTCCGGTGTCCAATTCAAGTATATAGTGTAAACAGTTGCAATTAATAAAAAATATGGTATTATACCTGCGGAGGAAAAAGGAATGAACTATCAGCTTGAGCTCGATAAGATCATCGAAGGCCTCGGCGCAGACCGCCCGAGGCTTCTTCTGCACGCCTGCTGCGCGCCCTGCTCGAGCTACGTTCTGGAATATCTGACGGCATATTTCGATATCGACCTTTTCTTTTATAACCCGAATATAATGCCGGCTGAGGAATACGACCGCCGTCTCGCCGCGATACACAAGCTGCTCGCGGTCATGCCCTGCGCCTCCGGAGTGAGGCTCATCGAGGGTCCGCGCGATACGGGACGGTTCCTTGAAGCTGTAAAGGGCAGGGAGACCGAGCCGGAAGGCGGCGCCCGCTGCCCGCTGTGCTTTTCACTCCGTCTCGGTAAAGCTGCAGAGCTCTGCCGCGAGGGCGGCTATGACTTCGTCACGACGACGCTGACGATAAGTCCGCATAAGAATGCCGGGCTCATTAACGGGATCGGCGAAAGAGAAGCCGCGGCGCGGTCCGTCAGGTGGCTGCCCTGTGACTTCAAGAAACGAAACGGATATCTCCGCAGCATAGAGCTGTGCCGGGAATACGGGATATACAGACAAAGCTGGTGCGGCTGCAGGCTCGCTCCGGGCGAGGAAAGGAACTCATAATGAACGTACACCTGCGAAGACTGACCTTCTGCGCCGTGATCGCGGCGCTCTACGCCGCGCTGACAATAGCGCTCGCTCCGATAAGCTACGGCCCCGTCCAGTTCCGTATATCGGAGGTGCTGTGCATCCTGCCGTTTTTCATCCCCTGCTCGACGTGGGGCCTTTTCGTCGGCTGCCTGCTCGCGAACATCCTGAGCCCCGTCGGTTATCTCGATCTGATCCTCGGGCCGCTCGCGACGCTGGGCTGCTGCCTGTGCAGCGCCGCGATAGGCCGCAGATGGAACGGCAGGGAAGCGGGAAGGCCCATCCTCTCCTGCCTCATGCCCGTCATATGGAACGGCGTCATCATCGGCGCCATGCTGGCCTTCACAGCCGGAGATGAGGAGGGCGCAAAGCTCGGGCTTTTCGCTCTTTACGGCGCGGAAGTCGCCGCGGGCGAGGCCGCCGTCCTTTTCGTGCTCGGCCTGCCTCTGACGTATATCCTGCCGCGCATCGGCTTTTTCCGCAAAATGGTCGTTCTTCTTGGAAAAAAGCCGGCTTCGCCGTGGGTAAGCCGGGAAGGGTCCGCTTTTTCGGAAACGACTTCTCCCGATAAAGAAAACTGAAAATAACCGTTGACAAGCTGACGGAAACGTGTATAATAATTAAGCCCATTATGGGGCTATATTTGACTTCTTGCCCGTCGTAACGCCAAGGGCGGGCCATTTGTCCAGAAGGAGGTGCAAAGAAATGGCTAAGATCACGGATAACTATGAGGTGATGTTCATCATCAACGCGACCATTTCCGAGGAGGATACGGCTGCGATTGTTGAGAAGTTCAAGTCCCTCATCGAGGCGAACGGAACTCTCAACGAGCTCCAGGAGATCGGCAAGCAGCGTCTGGCTTATCTTATCGACGATATGCCCGAGGGCTACTACGTTCTCGCGAAGTTCACCTCTGCGCCCGATTTCCCCGCTGAGCTCGAGCGCGTGCTCGGTATCACCGAGAACGTCATGCGTTCTCTGATCACCGTCGTCGAAGACTGAGGAGGGCGAGAAAATGCTTAATCACATCGTTCTCATGGGTCGTCTTACAAGAGACCCCGAGCTGCGCCACACGCAGCAGGGGACTTCCGTTGCGAGCTTCTCGCTCGCCGTCGAGAGGGATTTCTCCTCCAGAGACGGCGGCCAGAAGGCGACGGATTACATTGACATAGTCGCATGGCGCTCGACGGCCGATTTCGTGTCGAAGTACTTCACGAAGGGCCAGCTCGTCGCCGTTTCCGGCCGCCTGCAGATCCGCGATTGGACCGACAGGGACGGCGGGAAGCGCCGCAGCGCCGAGGTCGTCGCTGAAAACGTCTATTTTGCCGAGAGCAAGAGGAACCGTGACAGCGCTTCCGAGGGCGACTATTCAAACAGCTACAGCGTCCCCCCGATCGAGCAGGGCTTCACCGCCCTCGAGGACGACGGGGAACTTCCGTTTTGATCAAATAAGATAGGAGGTCAGACTAATGGCACAGGAGCGCGAAAACAATAAAGTCAACCGCGGCGGCCACAAGCGCAGGAAGGTCTGCCAGTTCTGCGTCGATAAGGCCACGCATATCGATTATAAAGACACGGCGAAGCTCCGCCGCTACCTCTCCGAGCGCAGCAAGATCCTTCCCCGCAGGACCACCGGTACCTGCGCGATGCATCAGCGCCAGCTCACCGAGGCTATCAAGAGAGCCCGCCAGATCGCTCTTCTTCCGTACGTTACGGATTGACGTTTCGGACAGCCGAAAAAGATTCACGCCGCAAGTCATATGACCTGCGGCGTGTTTTTTGCTTTTTTATCTGACGACGACGTTCGCTTCGCCGAGCCTCCCGCGCATCTCTCCGACAAGCGCCTCGTGAACGAGGCATGCCGAGGCGAGCTTTTTCCCGGAGTCCGCAAAATAGCAGACTACGCGCTCTGTTCCGGGGAACATGATGAGGACCTTTTTCAGGTATTCATAGTCGGGCGAAGCCTCCGAGCCGAATTTCAGCCAGAGCGTCCGCTGCGAGGGCCTTTCCGGGGCGGGCTCGCTGACCGGAGCGCGCTTTGGAGACGGCGCGCGGAAGTCTCCGCCGGGGGCCTCGTCTATGCCACGTATGGCCTCCGCCATGAGCTGAGGTTCCTTCTCATCTCGCACGGAGATGCGCCCGGTCACGAATATCGCCTTGTCGCCGCTGAGAAGGGCTCCCTTTGCGTTGAGAAGCTGCTGGAATACGAGCAGCTCGATGGCGCCTGTGTCGTCCTCGAGGGTAACGTAGGCCATGAGAGAGTTGTTCTTGGTCGTCTTGGTCTTGACGGAGCTGACTATGCCCGCGACGGTGACGAAATCGTCGTCGGAGTATTCCCCGGTCGCGTCCTCCCCGAAGGAGGCGATAATGCGCGAGATGGGAACGGCGCCGCCCCTGTTGGCAGCGGCCCTGTATTCGTCCATCGGGTGTCCGGAGAGATAAAGGCCCGTGGCCTCCTTTTCAAGTTCGAGAAGTCTTCTTGCCGGAAGCTCGGGGACGTCGGGCAGCACGGCGGAAAACGTCTCCTCGCCGCCGCCGCTTCCGAACAGATCGAACTGGCCCTCTATATTTCTGCGGCGGTCGGAGCCGACGCCGTCCATGACGGACTCGAAGCCCTCAAGCATGGAAGCGCGGGTGGACCCGAGCGAGTCGAAAGCGCCGGATTTTATGAGGTTTTCCACGCTGCGCTTGTTGAGTTCCGTGCCGTACATGCGTTCGCAGAAATCCGCGAGGGAGGCATAGGGGCCGCCGGCCTCGCGCTCCGCGACGAGGTTCCTTATAAAGCCCTTGCCTATGCTCTTGACGGCCGCGAGACCGAAGCGGATGCCGTCCGCAGTCGCCGTGAAGCCCTCGCCGGACGCGTTGACGTCCGGAGGCAGGACGGGTATGCCGTTGGCGCGGCAATCGGATATGTATTCGGCGACCTTGTTCGTAACTCCGAGCACGGAGGAGAGCAGGGCGGCCATGTATTCCTTGGGGTAGTGGCATTTGAGATAGGCCGTCTGATAGGCTATCACCGCGTAGCAGACGCTGTGCGCCTTGTTGAACGCGTAGCTCGCGAAGTCGACTATCTCGTCGTATATCTCGTTGGCTGTCTTCTCCGGGATGCCGTTTGCGACTGCGCCGGGGATGCCGCGCTCCGGGT
>JAEFAK010000068.1 GCA_016287555.1 Oscillospiraceae bacterium | reverse complement strand
AGCCTTATACGCCCAGGCATAACGGCAAGGTAGAAAGAAGTCACCGGAAAGACAACGAGTATTTCTATGCTGAACACAAGTTCTATTCCTTCGAGGATTTCAGCAGGCAGCTTGCTGTTTGGAACAGACTCTATAACAACTTTCCCATGAGACCGCTTAACTGGCTCTCCCCTAAACAGGCTCTTTTCTCTTTCCCTGATGTGTAACACATCATTGACAAACCCACAATACACGTCACGGTCGTCGAAGAGTGAGCTTGTAAAGAGCTCCCGGACGGAGTATAATAGATTTTTGAAGTAACTGACTTGGAGGCGCTATGGAGCTCACGATAGACGGGCGCAAGGTCCACTATACAGACTCCGGCGAGGGCCGGACGCTGCTCGTCCTGCAGGGCTGGGCCGCGCCCGCGGACCTCTACGCCTCCGTCGCGAAAAGGCTGGAGGGGAAGATGCGCGTCGTCATCCCCGACATGCCCGGCTTCGGCGCTACGCCCGAGCCGGAGGAGGCCTGGGGCTCGGAGGACTACGCCCGCTTCGTGCGGCGCTTCCTCGCCGCGCTCGGCATAGACGAGGCCTACGTCATGGGCCACTCAAACGGCGGCCGCGTCGCGATGCGGCTGCTGACGGGGGACGATCCCTTCGCAGCGCCGCGCCTCATCCTCTGCGACAGCGCGGGCATAGTCCCGAAAAAAAGCCTGAAAAGCAAGATCTCCCTCGCGGGGTACAAGACCGCGCGGGTCTTCCTCGAATCGGCGGCGGGGCAAAAGCTCTTTCCCGGCAAGCTCGACGAGATGCGCTCAAAGCGCGGCAGCGCGGACTATAAAAACGCCTCCCCCGTCATGCGCGCGACGCTCGTCAGGCTCGTAAACGAGGATCTGCGGCCCCTGATGCCGCTCATAAAGCAGCCGACCCTCCTCTTCTGGGGGACGGCGGACACGGCGACGCCGCTCTCCGACGCGCACGTCATGGAAAAGCTCTTCCCCGACGCGGGGCTCGTGACGGCTCCCGGAGCGGGGCACTACGCCTTTCTCGACGCGCCGGAGCTCTTCGGCCGCGTGCTGGAAAGCTTTCTGGAGGTCGGATGATGACGGACGATATATGCTTCGGCGTGCTCGCGATATGCTGGCTCTTCTGCATGGCGATGCTCCTGCGGCGCGCGGTGCACATGTTCCAGCTCAATTCGTATAAGCCCTACGTCCAGCGCAAGTGGGTCGCGGAGAACATCTTCGACATACTCATAAGGACGGTATGGGTCGCGCTGACCGTCCCCGCCCTGCTGGAATGGGGCAATACGGGCATGCTCGTCTCGGCGGCGATATACCTCGCCGTCGGCCTTCTCAATCTCCCGAAAAAGGCAAAAAAGCCCCTCGTCGCGACGGCGCGCGTAAAGCGCCTCTTCACGACGCTCGCGATAATCTGCCTCGCCATCCTCGCGCTCGCCTTCTTCGACAGGCGCCACAGGCCGGACGTCATGGTGCTCGGCGCGTTCGCCGCTCTCGCGGCGCCGTACCTCGTCCTGCTCGCCAACGCGATAAACTCCCCCATGGAGAAGCTCATAAACCTGCATTATATAAACGACGCGAAAAAGCGCCTCGCCGGCATGCCCGGCCTGCGCGTCGTCGGCGTCACGGGAAGCTACGGCAAGACGAGCATGAAGATGCTCCTCGCCGGCATGCTCTCCGAGCGCTTCGGCGTGCTCCCGACGCCCGACAGCTACAATACGACGCTCGGCGTCGTGCGGACCGTGCGCGAGCGCCTGCGCCCGACGGACGAGGTCTTCGTCTGCGAGATGGGCGCGCGCAACCCCGGAGATATAAAAGAGATATGCGACATCGTCCGCCCGACCGTCGGCATCATCACCAGCGTCGGCCCGCAGCATCTCGAGAGCTTCAAGACGGTCGAAAACGTCCTCAAGACGAAGTTGGAGCTCGCGGACGCGCTGCCCGAGGGCGGGCTGCTGCTCGTCAACGCCGACTGCGAATATCTCAGAGGACGCGAGGGCGCGGTCGGATACGGCATCGACGCGGGCGACTGGCGCGCGAGCGATATAAAGACGGGCCCGACCGGCAGCGAATTCACGCTCACCGGCCCGGACGGCGTGAGCGCGAGGCTCCGCACGCGGCTCATAGGCCGCCACAACGTTCTGAACATAACCGGCGCGGCCGCGGCCGCGTATCTGCTCGGCGTGCCCCTGAAGGACATCGCGGCCGCAGCGGCGAGGCTCGAGCCCGTTCCGCACAGGCTGCAGCTTCTCGGAGGCGGTAACCGCTTCGTCATCGACGACGCGTACAACTCCAATCCCGCCGGAGCCGAGGCGGCGCTCGAGGCGCTGGCCGGCTTCGACGCGGCGCGGATACTCGTCACCCCCGGCATGGTCGAGCTCGGCTCGAAGCAGTATGAGCTCAACCGCGCCTTCGGCGAGCAGGCGGCAAGGGCCGCCGACTTCGTCGCGCTCGTGGGCGAAAAGCAGACCCGCCCCATCCTCGACGGACTGCTCGCGGCGGGCATGCCGCGCGACAGGATAAAGGTCTGCGCGACGCTGGAGGAGGCCGTCGCGGCCGCCGACGCGTACGACACGGGAGGCCGTCCGCGGGTCATCCTGCTGGAAAACGACCTGCCGGACAATTACTGAGTTTTTCATTCTCTTTTCATCGAAAGGAAGTGCGCCGTGAAGCCCGTAATCGGAGTGTTTTTCGGAGGCAACAGCGTCGAGCACGAGGTGAGCGTCATCTCGGGCCTGCAGGCGCTGAACAGCCTGAACAAGGACAAATACGACGCCGTCGCCGTCTATATGACGCGCTCGGGCGAGTTCTACGCCGGCGAGGCGGCCGCCCGCATCGAGGAGTACGCCGACCTGCCCGCGCTTGTCAAAAAATGCGAGCGCGTAGTCCCCGTTCCGGCGGGCGGGCGCGCGGACCTCATCTTCTACCCGCCCAGAAAGCTCGGCAAAAAGCTCTATGCGACGATAGACTGCGTCCTCCCCGTCGTGCACGGCACGAACGTCGAGGACGGGGCGCTGCAGGGCTTTTTCAGGACGCTCGGCGTCCCCTTCGCGGGGTGCGACGTCCTCGCGAGCGCGGCGGGCATGGATAAATTCGTGATGAAGACGCTCTTCCGCGCGGCGGGGCTGCCCGTGCTCGACGCGGTGCGAGTCTCCGAGGCCGCGTGGAGAGCCGATCCCGACGCGGAGCTCAAGGCGGCGGAGGAAAGGCTCGGCATGCCCGTCATCGTGAAGCCCGTCGACCTCGGCAGCAGCGTCGGGATAACCATAGCGCGGGACGCCGACGCCCTGCGCGCGGCGCTGGACAACGCCTTCCTCTTTTCCGACGCGGCGCTCGTGGAAAGGGCGCTGACCGACCCGCGGGAGATAAACTGCGCCGTCCTCGGAAACGCCGACGACGCGAAGCCCTCCGAGTGCGAGGAGCCCGTCAGCGGCGGCGACATCCTCTCCTATGAGGACAAATACGTCTCCGGCGGAAAGGGCGGCAAGGGCATGAGCGGGGCAAAGCGCCTCATCCCCGCCCCGATATCGCCCGAGCTGCGCGAGAAGATACGCGGGTACGCCGTCTCGGCCTTCAGGGCGCTCGGCTGCGAGGGCGTCGCGCGAATAGACTTCCTGCTCGACGGGGACGAGGTCTTCGTCAACGAGATAAACACGATACCCGGCTCGCTCGCCTTCTATCTCTTCGAGCCGGCCGGGATGAAATACCCGGAGCTGCTCGACGAGCTCATCCGCCTCGCCCTCGCGCGCGAGCGCCGCAGGGCAAGACGCAGCACCAGCATAGACACAGGCATACTCAAGAACTACAAGGGCGGCACCAAGCTGAGAAAATGAGGTAAAACATGGATTCTGTCATCAAATTCGACGAGATAAAGTCCCGCCTGCACGAGCTCGCGCCCGTGCTCGAGACGGTGCGCGGCGCGCTCAAGACGGACGAGGCCCGCGCCGAGATAGCCGAGCTCGAGGCCGAGAGCTCCAAGGAGGGCTTCTGGAACGACCTCGAGCGCTCGCAGGCCGTCCAGCAGAAGCTCAAGAAGCTCAACTCCCGCTGCGAGACCTATGAAAAGCTGCAGGGCAAGTTCGACGATATCTCCACGCTGCTGGAGATGGCCGTCGAGGAAAACGACGCCGGCCTCATCCCGGAGCTGACCGAGGAGCTGGCCGATTTCGAGACGAAGCTCGAATCCGCGAGGCTGGCGGCGCTCCTTAACGGCGAGTACGACTCCTGCAACGCCATCCTCTCCTTCCACCCCGGCGCCGGCGGCACCGAGGCGCAGGACTGGGCCAGCATGCTCTATCGCATGTATACCCGCTGGGGCGAGCGCCACGGCTACGCCGTCAAGCTGCTCGACTGGCTCGACGGGGACGGCGCCGGCATCAAGAGCGCGACCATCTCCATTACCGGCGACAACGCCTACGGCTTCCTCAAGAGCGAAAACGGCGTCCACAGGCTCGTCCGCATCTCCCCCTTCGACGCCTCCGGCCGCCGCCAGACGAGCTTCGCCGCCGTCGAGGTCATGCCGGAGATAACCGACACGAGCGAGATAGAGCTGCGCGACGAGGATATAAAGATGGACGTCTACCGCTCCTCCGGCGCGGGCGGGCAGAAGGTCAACAAGACCTCCTCGGCCGTGCGCCTGACGCATATACCGACGGGCATAGTCGTCTCCAGCCAGGTCGAGCGCAGCCACTTCCAGAACCTTGAAAACTGCAAGGACATGCTCCGCGCCAAGCTCGCCGAGATAAAGGAGCGCGAGCACCTTGAAAAGATAAGCGACATCAAGGGCGTGCAGATGAAGATAGACTTCGGCAGCGCCATACGCAGCTATGTCTTCATGCCCTACACCCTCGCCAAGGACGCCCGCACGGGCTATGAAAACGGCAACATCAACGCCGTCATGGACGGCGACATAGACGGGTTCATCAACGCATACCTGAGCCAGAGAGCGCAGTGATACGCATCAGATAAAGAGCATTGAGATAAGGAGATATTGCTATGGAGCTGGGTTTTGACAACGACAAATACCTTCGCCTGCAGTCCGAGCGCATCCGCGAGCGCATAGACCTCTTCGGCGGCAAGCTCTACCTCGAATTCGGCGGCAAGCTCTTCGACGACAACCATGCCTCCCGCGTCCTGCCGGGCTTCATGCCCGACAGCAAGGTGCGCATGCTCAAGACGCTCAGCGACCGCGCCGAGATCATCATGGTCATCAATTCCGACGACATCGAGAAAAACAAGGTCCGCGGCGACCTCGGGATAACCTACGACCTCGACCTGCTGCGCCTTATAGACGCCTTCCGCGCCAACGGGCTATACGTCGGCGGCGTCGTCATGACCCGATACCAGCCGCACAGGAACGCCGAGGCTTTCCTCCACAAGCTCGAAAATCTCGGCGAGAAGGTATGGCGGCACTACTCCATCCCCGGCTACCCCTACGACGTGCAGAGCATCCTCAGCGAGGACGGCTTCGGCAAGAACGAATACATAGAGACGACCCGTCCGCTCGTCGTCGTGACGGCGCCGGGCCCCGGCAGCGGCAAGATGGCGACCTGCCTTTCCCAGATGTACCACGACCACAAGCGCGGCATCCGCGCGGGCTACGCCAAATATGAGACCTTCCCGATCTGGAACCTCCCGCTCAAGCACGCGGTCAACGTTGCCTACGAGGCGGCGACCAGCGACCTCGACGACGTCAACATGATAGACCCCTTCCATCTGGAGGCCTACGGCGAGACCGCCGTCAACTATAACCGCGACGTCGAGATATTCCCCGTCCTCAAGACGATGTTCGACAAGATACTCGGCGAGTCGCCCTACAAATCCCCGACGGACATGGGCGTCAACATGGCGGGCTACTGCATAACCGACGACAAGATCGTCGTCGGCGCGGCCAACCGCGAGATAATCCGCCGCTACTACGACGCGCTCTGCGCCCACAGGAAGGGCAATCTTGACGAGAACGTCGTCCGCAAGAACGAGATGCTGATGATGAACGCGGGCCTGAGCGTATCCAACCGCAAGTGCGTCGGCGCGGCGCTGGCCAAGGAGCAGGAGACGGGCGAGCCCGCCGCAGCCATGGAGCTGTGCGACGGGCGCGTCATAACGGGCAAGACCTCCCAGCTTCTCGGCGCCTCCTCGGCGCTGCTGCTCAACGCCCTGAAGACCCTCGCGGACATACCCGACGAGATACACCTCCTCCCGCCGAGCGTCATCGAGCCGATACAGACCCTCAAGGTCAAGCACCTCGGCGGCAACAACCCGAGGCTGCATACCGACGAGGTGCTCATCGCCCTCGCCGTCAGCGCGACGACGAACCCCCTCGCGCAGAAGGCGCTCGATCAGCTGCAGAACCTGCGCGGGGTCGAGATACATTCGACGGTCCTGCTCTCGCAGGTCGACGAGGGGACGTTCCGCAAGCTCGGCGCGAACCTCACCTGCGAGCCAAAGTACCAGACCAAAAAGCTCTACCACAAAAACTGACATACAAAAAAAGACTGCTGCGTATCGGGCGCAGCAGTCTTTTTTGCGTTTTTCAGAGCTTTTTGCAGGTAAAGTCGTCGAACTTCAGGCATCCGTCGCCGAAGGTGAGCTTGAGCATGCCTCCCTTGCGGCCGAATTCGTTTTCTCCGGTGGGATAGAGGCGGAAGGTCATCTCGTCTCCGTCCTCGTCGATCGCCCTTGCGTAAAGCTCGCCGTCCTTCATAAAGACCTCGTCGACGATGAAGTCGGCGTCTTCGGGATGCTCGTATCTGCCGCAGAAGCTCTCCCACTTCGACTTGTCCGGGTTTTTGACCGCGATATCCTCGATGGAGACGATGGGCTCGGGCTCCCTGTCCCTTGCAATTTCTTCCATGCCGTCCCAGTAGCCCAGATACGCTCTGACGTCCCTGTAATCCCGGCAGCTGAGGATCAGCAGGACCCTGTCCGCGTCGATGAAACGCTCAAACCAGGTAGCGACGCCCGGCATGCCGCCGCTGTGGCTGACGACGAGGCCATATTCCTCCTCACGGCCGACGGCCCAGCCGAAGCCGTAGCCCAGCCCGTCATCCTCATCGTAAACGGCATCCTCGCCGCTGTTCAGTTTTGCGGGGGTGTACATGAGCTGCTGCTCTTCAAGCGTGAGCACCTTGCCCTCGCGCAGCGCCCTGTCCCATATGAGCATGTCAAAGATGTTGGTGTACACATAATCGTCGCCGTTCAGACCGTCAAAGGCAACTACGTCGCCTTCCTCTGCGGAGTCGATGTCAGCCACGCATTTTCCGTCATCATACACCGTCGCCTGAGCGTAATTTTCAAACGGAACGCCGTCTCTGCGGATATGGCAGCAGCGGGTGGAAGTCATCCCTGCGGGCTCAAAAATGTTCTTCTGCAGGAACTGCTCAAAAGGAACGCCGGAGAGCCGCTCCACGAGCAGCGCCAACAGGTTATAGCCGGTGTTGGAGTAACGCAGGCCTTCGCCCGGGGCGAAGTACGGTTTCTCCTTTGTTTCGCAGAGGAAGCGCAGGATCTCGTCGTTGCCCGGCACCCGTTTTTCTTCTTTCCAGATCCTGATGAACCAATCCGCATCGTCAAAGTAGTCCGGAATACCGCTGGTGTGGTTCAGCAGATGCCGGACCGTCACGCCCTTATAAGCGGTGAGTTCAGGGAAGAACTTCGTGATCTCGTCGCCAAAGTCGAGCAGCCCTTCCCGCCGGACCAGCATGACTGCGGCGGCGGTGAACTGCTTGGTGACCGAAGCGAGCTGGAAGATCGTGTCCTCCGCGATCGGGAGCGTATCTTCGGGATCCCGGAAACCGAGAACGCCTTTGGACACGATCTCGCCCTTTTCGGCATAAAGCCAGGCCCCGTTGAAGCTGTCCTTTTCGTTCAGCTTGCGGGCCAGATTTTCCATCATTGTGTGTTTATCCATGAAATCAGTTCTCCTTTATTCTTTTGCGTTTTTGTAGATCTCACAGGCGACGTCGTTCATCGCTTCGTCGGCCGCTGCCGTGACGTTGTTGTACATGACGGCAACGCAGATATCTTTTTTTCGGGAGAAGACCCAGCTGGTCAGAAAACCCCAGTTCTCTCCGTCGTGACCGGCAACGCTGTCCTTGCGTGCTTCCGATTCCCAAACGTCGAGGCAGAGGCCGTAGCCGTCCATGACCGGCGTCATCATGCGCCGCGCGGTCTTCTTTTTGAGGAGGCCGCCCTTGCGATAGCTCTTCGAAAGCTCGAGGCCGATCTTGACGAGCTCCGTCGGCGTCGTCCAGAGCCCCGCCGCCGCGTGCTCGGGATAATAGTGATAGCCGTGGGCGGGGTCCTCCTTCTGCGCCAGCCTCCAGCCGAAGGCCGCGTTGGCGACCAGGTCTTCGTCCAGCGGCTGGAAGAAGCCGGTGCGCTTCAGGCCCAGAGGCTCGGCGACCTCCTTTTGGAAGGCCTCGCGGAGGGTCGTGCCGGTGATACGCTCAAAGGCGAGCTGTGCCAGAGTGATGCCGCCGCCGGAGTAGCTGTGCTGCTTGCCGTAGGGAAGGATCCTGCGCAGCTTCGGTGTGTTGCCTTTGCCGTTTAAGATGTCCTCGAGCGAGAGCGGCTCATGATCCGCCCTATAGCCGGGGAAGCCGTGCAGGTTGTAGCCCGCCGTGTGGCTGAGCAGGGCGGCAAAGGTCACGGGGCCCTTCTTGACGAATTCCGGCACGACGCCTGAAATGTCCGCGTCAAGATCGATGAGCCCCTTGTCGACGTACCGCAGGAG
>JAEFAK010000067.1 GCA_016287555.1 Oscillospiraceae bacterium | reverse complement strand
TCCAGAACTGTTGCACTTAGTTTGACAATTCACCCGGAGCAAAAAGGACCCGGAGGGCGTACGCCCTCCGGGTCCGGTGCGTTTGATCCTGCGGATCTGAGGTCCCTTTTACTGGCCGTTGGCCTGCTTCAGGATCTCGATGAGCTTGAGGCCCTTCTCGCCGAGGCCGGGGGCCATCTCGTCGTAAAGACCCATGGCCAGCTTGACGAACTCGGCCTGCTCTTCCGGAGTCAGGTCATAGATCTCGTTCAGGCCGGATTCCTCGACCTGCTTGCGGTAGTCGTTCATGCACTTCACGCCGATCTCCATGCTCTTCTCCTCGAAGACTCTGGCGGCGGCGGAGATGATGGCCTGCTCGTCGGCGTTGAGGCTGTTCCAGCGGTCGCCGTTCATCAGCAGGGCGGCGAAACCCTCAAGGATCGTGGTGGAGGTGACGTACTTGGCGACCTCGTAGATCTTGAAGGGGACGATGATGTTCCAGCCGGTGGCGGTGCCGGCGACGGACTTCTTGGAGAAAGCGTCGGCCAGATCGGCAAGGCCGATGGTGGTCGCGGCGCCGCCCCAGGCTTCGACGGTCTTGGAGACCCATGTGCCGGAGGCGCGGAAGGTCATGCCCTTGACGTCAGCGGGGCTCTTGATCTGCTTCTCGGTGCAGACGATGGCGGAGTTGGCCTGATACAGGGCGCCGAGGTACTTGACGCCGTAGTCGCCGTAGATATCGGTGACGGTGCCGCGGATGCTGTCGCAGAAGCCGAGGAAGTCGTCACCGGCATAGTAACCGGCGATGGTGAGGGGGCTCAGATCGTTGACGGTGCCGGAGACGTAGGAACCCATGGAGTGGATGAAATCCACCTCGCCGTCACGGACGGCGTCCCAGGTCTCGGTATCGGCGAGCAGCGTGCCGCCGACCTTCTCCTCGACGACCATCTTGCCGCCGCTCAGGGTCTCGACGGCGACGCAGAACTCATGGTACTGCATGCCAGTCATGCCGGTGGCGGGGAGACCGTGGGCCAGAACGAACTTCTGGCTGCGGACGTTGTCAAGATTGAAGTCGGAGCCGGTGGAAGCGGGGGCGTCGGGCGCGGCGGGAGTGCCGGAGTCGGCGGGATTGGCCGCGGGCTTCGCGCCGCAGGCGGCCAGCGCAAAGACCATGGCGAGCGCGAGGACGAGACACAGAACTTTTTTCACTTTTTTTCCTCCTACAAAATTAATATGTCGTGCATCTTTTATTTACTCGACCGCATCGCGGCGGAAGACGGGGATCAGCCTGCGGTGTTGTAGATAAGGTTGGGAAGCCAGGTGGAGAGGACGGGGAAGAGCGTCAGGATCAGCAGGCCGAAGAACATGACCCCGACGAATGGCCAGCATCCCTTTATTATCTTGCCCATCGGCACGTCGGAATTGGCCTTCAGTACGAACAGGTTCATGCCGACCGGCGGGGTGATCATCGCGATCTGGGCGGCGAGGACGGAGACGACGCCGACCCACAGAGGATCGCAGCCGAAGCTCATCAGCGTCTGCCAGAGGAAGGGAACGGTCAGTATCAGCATGCTGGCCGGATCCATCAGGCATCCGAGGACGAACCAGAGGACGTAGACGAGGATGATCAGGGCCGCCTTGCTCAGGCCGCTCTGGGTAAGGGTGGTGGCGATGGTGTCGGCTATGCCGAGGTAGGAGATGCAGTAGCTCATGCAGTTGCCGCAGATCATCAGGAAGACCATCATGGTGCCGGTGCGCGCGGTGTTGAGCATGGCGGTGGAGAATATCTTCTTGGTCATGCGGCGCCCGATGAGAACTATCAGCAGGGAGCCGAGAACGCCGTAGCCCGCGGCCTCGATGGGGGTGGCCAGACCGGTATACATGGAGCCGAGGACGACGACGATAAGGATAAGAGCCGGGAGGATGGTCAGGAAGTTGGGGCCCTTGGTCTTGACGGCGAGGGATTCGCCGGGCTGCTCAACGACGCCGGACTCCGCGTTGGCCATGGCCTTGGCGGTCGCGACGATCTCGCGGGCCTCCTCGGAGGTCATCTCCCTGCCGGCTTTTCTGTCCGCGCCGACCATGCTGGGCTTGACGGCGCCGACGATGATTATGTAGATGATGATGATAAGGCTCAGCACGAGACCGGGCACTATGCCCGCCATAAAGAGGCGGACGATGCTCGTCTCGGTCAGCATGCCGAAGAGGCAGAACGTTATGCTCGGCGGTATCATTATGCCCAATGTGCCGCCTGCCGCGACAGTTCCGACCGCGAAGCCCGGATCGTATCCGCGCTTTTCCATCTCGGCGATGGAGATGCGGCCGATGGAGGCCGCCGTCGCGGGAGAGGAGCCGCAGAGCGCCGCGAACACCGTGCAGGTGACCGTGGTGGCGATGGCGAGGCCGCCTCTGAGCTTGCCCACGCCCTTGTTGAGCACGGCGTAAATGTCCTCGGCTATATGGCCCTGCGACAGGAATTCGGACATCAGGATGAACATCGGGGCGATGACCTGATTGAAGCCGGTGCCCTGCGTATAGGCGGTCTTGCCGAAGCGGGAGAGAAGGTCAGGGCGCATCCAGATCAGGGTGACGACGATGGCGGTGAAGCCCATGGCCGTGAAAACGGGAGTGCCCATGAACATTGTGATCAGCATTATGGCGAAAATGATGATCAGCATGGTACCGGAACTCATGGATGTTTCCCCTCCTTCCTTACAGGTACTTCTCCCCGCCCGCGATCAGGTCGAGGATGATGAAGATCAGAGTCAGCATCATCTGAACGGACCCGACGATGATGGCGAGGTAGGAGATTATAAGCGGGAACTTGAAGGCGTAGGTCGCCAGAGCGAAGGTGCCGTCGGGATTGATGGACTTGCTCGTGACGAACCAGCCGCCGTAGAGGAAGGCGCACATGACGATGAAGCTGATGACGTAGCCGATGATGGCCATGACGCGCCGGGGCGTGCGCTTCTCGCTCTTGGACTTGCTGTCGACCACGTTGCGGATCAGGTCGACGGACACGTGGCCTAGCTCCTGGAAGGCCCAGGAGGAGCCGAGGAAGGCGGCCCAGATGAACATGCCCGTGGAAAGGTTCAGCGTCCAGGTCGTCGGAGAGGCGAAGACCTTGCGGAGAATGGATTCCATGACGGCCAAACAAGATATGATGAGCGTGTAGATCCCGCAGAAATACGCGCCTATCTTGTTTATGACGTACATGAACTTAGGGTACCTCAAGCGTATCCCTCCTTATAAGATTCCGGGACAGGCGGACAAAACCCCGCGTTTGTTACATATGTTTTACATATATATTATAATAGTTCTGCCTATGCCCGTCAAATTATGATAGCGACTTTTGTCATTCCAAAACGGACTGCATCTGCGGCTAAGCCCGCTCCGGCGCGGGGTTCAGCCCTCCGCCCCGCCGGCTCTGCGCCTTATTATGATCAGCGCCGCCGCGGCCGCGACGATAAGCTCCGCGCCGATGAGCGCGTAAAGCATCCACCCGGGAGCCGGCCGGAGCGACATGGCGTACCACGTCCTCCCCGTCTCATAAGCGAGAAACAGCGCCTTCGCCGCGGAGAGCGCGTTGAGGACCGTGCCGAGCGTCGGGAGAGGGCGGTCCGGGGGGCAGGACTGGCGCGCGATGATGTTTATGCACAAGAGGATGATGAATACGAAGGCCCCGAGGATGAGATGGACGAGCGTCACCTCTTTGACGCCGGTCGCGAGCACGGAGCCGTCCGCGGCAAAGGCCGTCGGCACCGTCGCCGGGAGGGCGGGATAAAGCAGGTCCATGACAACGAAGCCAAGACCCAGCGCGACGAACGCAAGCGCCTCCAGAACGATGGAAAGCGGCGTGAATTTCATTATGAGTTTTTTTCTGCGAAAAAGGCTGAACTGCGCCATTTTGACCTCCCCGCCCCGCCCGTGAGCGCCGGGCGGAACGCCGATATCATCCATTTTTTACATTATATCAGACCAAAGCCGCCAAAACAACAGCAAACGGCGCCGCGGGCGAGTCTCCGCAGCGCGCCGGCCAGGATCCGCGGAACCGGATCGCCCGTTCTTTCGCCCCTCTTCGCCGGCCGCGATTGAAATCCTGTCCGCAACATGGTATCGTTAAAGATATACTATTGCTGTTTTGGGTCCGCCGCGGCGGGCTCCGTTCAGAAAACACGGAAAAGAGATACCTGCCATGGATGAGCCGAGAAAGATCATAGTCAGGGGCGCGCGGGTCCACAATCTGAAGAACGTCGACGTCGACGTCCCGCTCCACGGGATAGTCGGGATAGCCGGCGTTTCGGGCTCGGGGAAGTCCTCGCTCGCGCTGGGCGTGCTGTACGCGGAGGGCTCGAGAAGATATCTGGAGTCCCTCTCTACGTATACCCGGCGGAGGATGACGCAGGCCTCCCGCGCCGACGTGGACGAGGTGCTGTACGTTCCCGCCGCGCTCGCGCTGCATCAGCGGCCGGGCGTGCCGGGCATCCGCTCGACCTTCGGCACGGGGACGGAGCTGCTCAACAGCCTGCGGCTGATGTTCTCGCGCCTCTCGTCCCACCGCTGCCCCAACGGGCACTACGCCGAGCCGGGCTTTCAGGTCGCCCTCATGCAGGAGATAGTTTGCCCCGTGTGCGGCGAGCGCTTTTTCGGCCCCGGCGCGGAGGAGCTCGCCTTCAATTCGCAGGGCGCCTGCAAGACCTGCGGCGGGACGGGGACCGTGCGCACCGTCGACAGGAGCACGCTCGTCCCCGACGAGAGCCTCACGATAGACGGCGGCGCCGTCGCGCCCTGGAACTCCCTGATGTGGTCTCTGATGACCGACGTCTGCCGCGCCATGGGCGTCAGGACGGACGTCCCCTTCCGCGACCTGACGGAGCGGGAGAAGGAGATAGTATACGACGGGCCCATGGAGAAAAAGCACATCTTCTACCGCCCGAAAAAGGCCGACACCGCGACCGCCGGGGAAATGGACTTCACCTATTACAGCGCGACCGCCACTGTGCTCAACGCCCTCGGCAAGGTCAAGGACGAAAAGGGCATGAAGCGCGTCGAAAAGTTCCTCAGGGAGGACGTCTGCCCCGACTGCGGAGGCACGCGCCTTTCCGAGGCGGCGAGAGCGCCGCGGCTGATGGGGATATCCCTCGACCGGGCCTGCGAGATGACGCTCAGAGAGTCCGTCGAGTGGGTGAAGAAGGTCCCCTCCTCCCTGCCGGAGGAGATGCGGCCCATGGCGAAGAACATCTGCGAGTCCTATCTGGAGACCGCCGCGCGGCTGACGGAGCTCGGCCTCGGCTACCTTGCTCTGGACAGGGCCTCCTCGACCCTCTCCACGGGAGAGCGGCAGCGCATGCAGCTCGCCCGCGCCGTGCGCAACAGGACGACGGGCGTGCTCTACGTTCTCGACGAGCCCTCCATCGGCCTGCACCCCGCGAACATCGTCGGCCTCAACGGCGTCATGCGCGACCTCGTGCGCGACGGAAACACCGTCCTGCTGGTCGATCACGATACGCAGATACTTGGGGAAGCGGACTGGATCATCGAGCTCGGCCCCGAGGCCGGAGCCAAAGGCGGGACCGTCATCGCCGAGGGCACTGTCGGGCAGATAGAAAGCTGCGGCGCGTCCGTCATCGGGGATTACCTCTCCGGCAGGCGTAGCCCCTCCGGGGCCGGCGCCGGGAAGGACCCCTTCGCAAAGGGCGCGATACGGATGGAGACGGACCGGATCCATACCGTCAGGCCGCTGGAGGTCAGCATCCCGAAGGGCGCGCTGACGGTCGTCACAGGCGTATCGGGCTCGGGCAAGACTACGCTCATACTCGAGAGCCTCGTCCCGGCGCTGGACGCGCTCTGCTCCGGCAAAAAGCCGCCGGAGCACGTCAGGTCTGTCGAGGCGGAGGGGATACGCCACGTCAAGCTCATAGACGCGACGCCCATAGGCGTCAACGTCCGCTCCACGGTCGCGACCTACGCCAACGTGCATGACGAGCTGCGGAAGATATACGCGAAAACGAAGGCCGCAAGGCAGCTCGGCTTCAAGGCCGGCGATTTCTCCTACAATACCGGCTCGCTCCGCTGCCCCGTCTGCGACGGGACGGGCCAGATATCCCTCGACGTCCAGTTCCTGCCGGACGTGAACATCCCCTGCCCCGAATGCAGGGGCTCGCGCTACGCAAGGGCGGCCGGCAGGATACTTTATAAAAACGGCTCCGGCGAGGAGCGCTCCCTGCCGGAGGTCATGGATATGGACGTCAGCACCGCCCTCGGCTTCTGCGCGGAGATGAGCGCCGTCAGGCCGCGCCTCGAGACGCTGCGCGACCTCGGCCTCGGTTATCTGACGCTCGGCGAGGAGACGCCGGGCCTTTCCGGCGGCGAGGCGCAGCGGCTGAAGCTGGCCTCCGAGATGGGCAGGCAGCAGGAGGACTCCGTTTTCGTCTTCGACGAGCCGACCATCGGCCTGCATCCGAAGGACGTGGAGACGCTGCTGAACGTATTCCGGACGCTCATCGCCCGCGGCGCGACGGTCGTCGTCATAGAGCACGACACCGCCGTCATCCGCGCCGCCGACTACGTCGTGGACATGGGCCCCGGCGGCGGCGAGGAGGGCGGCAGGATCGTCGCCTGCGGAACGTCGGAGGAGATAAGGCTCTGCCCGGAAAGCGTTACCGGGAGATTCATATGACGGAAAACATACTTCGGGGTTGCTTATGAAATACGGAGAATCGACCTTTGATATCCTGTATCTGCTGTTCGCGATAGTCAGCGGATGCGTCATGCTCTGCCGCGGAAAGGGCAAAACGGAGAAGCTCATGGGCGCCGCGGCCCTCGTTCTCGGCTGCGGGGACGCGTTCCACCTCGTCCCCCGCGTCCTGAACTGTTTCTCGGACGCGGACCTTACCGCCGCGCTCGGTCTCGGCAAGCTGGTGACGTCCGTCACGATGACGGTCTTCTATCTCCTGCTGTACTATATATGGTCGGGGCATTACGGAGAGCGGCGGAAAAAGGGAGTCACGGCGGCCGTATGGATCCTTTCCGCGGTGCGCGCCGCGCTGTGCCTTTTCCCGCAAAACGGCTGGCTGACCAACAGCGGGGACGTGACCTGGGGCGTGATACGCAACGTCCCCTTCGTCCTGCTCGGCGCGCTGGTCTGCGTCCTTTATTTCAAAAAGAGAAAAGAGGACCGGATATTCCGGCCCGTGTGGCTCTATATCCTGCTGTCCTTCCTGTTTTATATCCCGGTCGCCGTAGGCGCCGGGCTCGTTCCCAAGCTCGGCATGCTCATGCTGCCGAAGACAGTCTGCTATATCCTGCTCATATCCGCGTTCCTGCGCTCCGTCACGGGGAAAAAGGCGGGCCGCGGCGTGAATAAACCGAGAACGGAGGAATAAACATGAGCAAAAAGATCGTCGCAGTAAACGCCGGCCCCCGGATGGGCTGGAATACGGAGACGCTGATCTCCGAGGCATCGCGCGGCGCGGAGTCCGCCGGCGCGTCGGTGGAGCGGTTCGACCTGTTCCGCCTCGAAAAATACACCGGCTGCATCTCCTGCTTCGGCTGCAAAAGGGAGAAGAACAAGGGCCGCTGCGTCTGCCGGGACGCTCTGACGCCCGTGCTCGACGCGATCCGCGCCTCGGACGGGCTGATAATCGGCTCGCCGAACTACCTCTCCGAGCTGACGGCCTCGTTCCGCGCGCTCTATGAGCGGCTCATCTTCCAGAACCTGACGTATAATCTGGAGACGCCCTGCTGCAATGAGCGCCCCGTCCCCGTCCTGCTCATCATGACGAGCAACGCGCCGGACACGATGTACCTGCCCCTGCTGGACAATTACCGCAAAACGCTCGAGCGCTTCGTCGGCCCGACGGAGGTGCTCGTCAGCGGGAACACGCTCCAGCTCAAGGACTACGGCAAGACCGACTGGCCCTGGACGATGTTCGATCCCGAGGCGAAAAAGCTGCGCCATGAGACGGTGTTCCCCGCCGAGTGCAGGGCAGCCTTCGAAAAGGGCGCGGAGCTCGCCCGCCGGTAAAGGCGCGGCTCCCCGGCCTTTAGCAAAAACGAACCCGGGAGGTCAGCCTTGATAACCGTCAATATCTACTATACCGGCAAAGACGGCTCCGCGCGAGCCTTTGCCGAAGAGATGACGCGCAGCGGCGTCGTATCGGCCATCCGGGCCGAGGACGGCTGCCTGCGCTACGAATACTTTTTCCCGATGGACGATCCCGAGACCGTGCTGCTCATCGACCAGTGGCGCGATCAGGCGGCCGTCGACACGCACCACGCCTCGCCCATGATGGGCACCGTCGCGGCGCTGCGGGAAAAGTACGATCTGCACATGAAAGTCGAACGCTTCCTCTCCGACGAAAGCGGCGTGCCCGAAAAGGACGAACGCTTCATCAGGAAATGACGGACGACCCCCAGAACAGGAGGAAAAACAGATGAAAAAAGAGATCAAAAATAAGGGATCGATCTTCCCCATGCCCGTGCTGCTCATCTCCACCTACAACGAGGACGACAGCGTGGACGTCATGAACGCCGCCTGGGGCACCATGCTCGACCGCGACATGGTCGCCCTCAATCTGACCGAGACGCACAAGACCGTCGAGAACATCAAGGCGCGCGGCGGCTTCGTCGTCCATATCGCCGACGCGAAGCACGTCGTCGAGGCCGACTGGTTCGGCGTCGTCAGCGCTCACAGCGTCGCCGACAAATTCGAGCGCACCGGCCTGACCGCCGAGCGCTCCGCGCTCGTGGACGCGCCCGTCATAAACGAGCTGCCCGTCGCCATAGAGTGCGAGTTCGTGGAGTTTCAGAGCGACGCGACCGGCCTCGGCGTCATCGGAAAGGTCCTTCGCGTATCCGTCGAGGAGCGCTGCATGAAGGACGGCGCCGTCGATATCGACGCCCTCGACGCGATAGCCTTCGACCCCTATACGCACGGCTACTACAAGGTCTCCGGCCGCGTAGGCGAGGCCTTCAAGGACGGGCTGAAGCTCAAATGAAAAAGCTCGTCTGTCTGCTTCTTGCCGCCGCGCTCGCAGCGCTTCTGGCCGGCTGCGGCGGCGCGCCCGTCCAGAC
>JAEFAK010000066.1 GCA_016287555.1 Oscillospiraceae bacterium | reverse complement strand
TCGTAGATGGGCAGGTTGCCCGTGAGGCAGGCGACGTCGCCGAGGCTCTCCTTGGCGCGCTTGGCGTCCGTCGTCTCGAGGTGGACGATGCACTTGCCGACGGGCAGCGCGCGCAGGGCCTCGAGCCGCGTATTGTACTTGCCCTCGGTGTAGAGGTAGGGCGTCGCGCCCATGTCTATGAGCTCGTCGACGACGCGCAGCAGCGGCCTGAGGTAGAGCCGGTCGTACTGCTCGGGGTTCATGAAGCCGTCCACGCCCTTGTGGAGCGGGAAAAAGACGCGCTTGATGGGCATCGGCGCCGTGCGCAGATACTGCAGGCGCTCTATCTGATGCTCCGTGAACATCTCGACCGCCGCCTCGACCTTGTCCTCGCACTCCATGAGGTCGTCGAACATGCCGAGCGTGCCGCGGAAATAGTCGAAAAGGACGTCCAGCGGGGCCTCGGCAGCGGCGTTGAAGAGCGGCGGGAAGCCGAGCTCGGCCAGCCTGCCCTGATATTCGAGCGTCTTGGCCCAGGCGGCGCGGTCGAGCCGGCCTATCTCGGCGAGCTTTTCGTAAGCCGCGACGACGTCCTCCTCGGCGGCGGGGTCGAACATGGAGGTGTTGAGTATCGTCGCGTAGCGGAAGCCGACCTTGCCGAGAGCCGCGAGACCGGGGAACGCGCGCGGGATGTATTTTCTGAACATGAAGCCGGTATAGTCGCGCAGCAGCTCGTCGTATTCATCCTGCTCCATGAAGGCGCGCTCGATGACCTGATGCGAGGAGTAGTCGGATATTTTCGTGCCGGGGCGGCCGGGCCAGTCGATGATGCGCGTCAGCGCGAGCTCGTTCGCGGCGCCGCTGGTCATGCTCTGGCCGTAGAAGCAGTCCATCTGCGGATGGTCCCTGTAAAATGCGACGGCGGCCTCGCCGGCCTTGTCGAAATCGTAATAGAGATCGCGGTAGCTCGAGCCGTGGTACCGCTGCGCGACCGAGCCGATGAACGGGCATATCGGGACGCGCTTGGGCTCCTTCAGCTCTATCGCGTCGGCGACGAGCTGCGCCCGCTCGGCGTAAAGTTCCTGAACGTTCATAACTGCCTCCTGAAATATTTGAAATTGAAAGACCGCGCGGTGAGAGGGCTGCGCGGGGCGTTTGCCTGATTATACCATAAAAAACGGGGCCGGGCAAGGACGCAGACCCGTCCTCCCGGCCGCCGCTATTCATCCTGCGGGGCGAAATAATGCCCGCAGGCGTATTTGAAATGCTCCTCGAAGCGCTCTATCGCCTCGCGGACGACTTTTTTCGTCGGGAAAAAGAGGTCGTAGGCATGGAACCAGCCGGCGTAGACGTCGCACTCGGCCTCGACCCCGGCCTCCTTCAGGCGGCGGACATACTCGACCGTCTCCCAGTAGAAGGGCTCGATATCGCCGACGAAGGTGTAGCAGGGGGGCAGGCCGCTCAGGTCCTCGCGCCGCGCGGGCGCCGCGTAGGGGGAGACGAGGTCCGTCCCCCACGCCCCGCGCAGATAGCGCTTCCATGCCCGGACGTTGCGCTTCGTGTTCCAGTTCGGAGCGTGATTGTCCGCCGACGAGGGGGTGAAGCGGTCGTCCAGCATGGGGTATATGGGCATCTGGAAGGCGATATTGACCTCGCCCCGGTCGTGCGCGAGCATGCACAGCGCCGCCGCCATGCCGCCTCCGGCGCTCTCGCCGCCGACCATGATCTGATCGGAGCGCACGCCGAGCTCGTCCGCGTGCTTTTTCAGCCAGCGCAGCGCCGCGTAGCAGTCGTGCAGGCCCGCGGGGTAGGGGTGAGACCCGGAGAGGCGGTATTCCGGCGCGATGAGCACCGCGCCGAACTTCACGACCAGCGACAGCGCCCGCGTCACGAAGACGTCCTTGGCCGAGCCCGACTGATACCCGCCGCCGTGGATCCAGAGCACGCCCGGGACCCTGCCCGCGGCGGGCTCGCGCGGGCGCAGCACAAGGAGCTTGAGCCTGCGCCCGGCGACGGAGATATATATTTTTTCGACGTTGAAGGGAAGCTTAGCCATATCCCGACCTCAGAAAAAGAAACGCTTTTTCAGCCCGCGGCGAAGCGCGGGGATGATGCCCGCTATGACGAGGAAGAGCCCCGGTATGCCGAAGCCGAGCAGCGAATAAAGGCTCCAGAGAAACATCTCCGTCCCGAAGCTGAGATGCGCGAAAAACTCGATGAGTATCGAAAACCCGCCTATGGCGAGGAGCGCGCCGCCGAGGACGAAGAGCCGCCCTCCGCGCACGAATTTGAGCAGGCAGCAGACCGCCGTCGAGATGACGCAGCTCCCCAGCGCGACGGGGAACGCGAAGCTCAGAAACCAGCTCCCGCCCGTCTTCAGGCAGATAATGAGCGCAAGCAGGGCCGCCGCCGCGTGGTCGACCGGGATGAAGACCTCGGCCCGCGGCGAGCGGAACCAGAGCGGCAGCGCGAAAACGACGAAGAACAGCCCTATCCCGCCGAGGGCGCAGGCGCCCCAGTCGAGCCGCCCGTAGAGCTTGAAGCAGACCGTCAGCACGGCGATCATCGCCGCCGCGCATATGACCGTCAGCGCGACGGCGGCGGGCAGCGTCGATTCCTTATGCTCATGGGGGTAGTTGTCCGGAAAGGCCGGCTCCCCGGCGAGCCTGTCCGGATTCCAGACGGGCGTCTGGCACAGGGGGCAGGATTCGACCCCCTCGCGGAGCCTGACTCCGCATTTGACACAGTACATGGCTTATCTCCCGTTGCAGTCTATCTCCACGGCTATCCCGAGCTCGACGAGGCGGGAAAAGAAGCGCCTCTCCAGCTCCGATTCGCGGATGCTGCGTATCATGTTGATATAGGTCTTCCCGCCGAAGCTCAGGACGGAGCAGTTGTTGGGGTAGCTTCGCTGGGGACCGATGATGAATTCCATTCTCGTTATATAGGGCCGCATCTGCTCCGGCAGCTCGACCTCCGCCACGTTCGAGACGTTCAGGCAGCCGCCGCCCTCGCCGCTGCGGCGGTAGACCGCGTCCATGACGGCGTTTTTGAGGAAGACGGGCGCAAGGCGGATCGCGATTATCTGCTGGGGCTTGACGTTGGAGGCTATCATGCCGGCCATGTTCTGGGGCGTCGCCTCGGCGCGGAGCTGATGGTATATGACGGAGCAGAGCTCCCCGAGCGTGTAATCCCCGCAGCGCGGGTCGACGCCGACGTTGAGCACCAGCGAGAAGTTGCGCAGCGTCCCGCTGCCGTAGAGCCGCCTCAGGTCGACGGGTATCGTTATCTTGACGGGCTTCTGCCGCCTGCGCGGCCGGTCGGCGGCCTGCATGGCGATGATGCTCTCGGCCATGACCGCCGCGAGGAAGGCCGTCACCGTGACGCCGTATTTCTTCGCCGCGTCCCGGAGCTCCGCCGTGTCGACGGTGCCCGTCGTCAGCGTGCGGAAGCCGCGCTGCTCGCGCGTCCCGCGAAGGCGGAGGGATTTTTCCCCCGTCCGCCGCGAGGCGACCTCCGCCGAGTATTTGAGGAAGCTGTCCTCCAGCTCCTCCGGCGGCGGAGTCTCGGCAAGGTCGCGGATGAGCCCCCCGCGGGGGATATCCAGCCCGTATTTGAGCTCCAGATAGCGCGCGGCGAGATTCGCCGCGAAGAGCGTCCCGCCCCGCCCGTCGGTCAGCGAGTGGAAAAATTCGACGGCGATGCGGTTTTTATAGTAAAGGATGCGCAGGCAGCTCCGGCGAAGCTGCCGGCTGCTCATGAAGGTCAGCGGATAGGCGTAGTCCCCGCGCACCTCGGCGGGCTTCGGGCTCTCCTCGAGGTAGTACCAGAAGGCGCCCCTGTGCAGCGTCACGAAAAACGAGGGGAAGCGCGCCCGCAGGTCGTTCGCCGCGCGCTGCAGCACCTCGGGGTCGACGGGCTCCGTCAGCGAGACGGAGACGCGGAAGGCGTTGCTCCAGTCCCTGCGGGCTATCGCCGGGAATATGAGGGCCGCCGTATCGAGGCGGTACCATTTTTTCTGCACGCTCCGTCACCTCCCGCGCGTTTTCAACGATTGTAGCATATCGCGCGCGAATAGGCAAGGCGGAGGGGCTTGCCCCTCCCGCCGCCCCTTTGCCGGACGGCAAAAGCGGAGCGGCGTTATTGGTTCAATCCCCCCTGTGTCCCCCCCTTTCGCAAAGGGGGGCTTGCGGGGAGCGGCGCTTCTGCGTCGTGCAAACGCTCTGCCGCCTCGCCCGGCAGAAAAAAACTCTCTATTTCGTGCAAGGCAGTTTTGAGCGCGCGATCTTTCGTTCAGGCAAAATAGAAGACCCCGGAAATGCGGTCAGGCATTTCCGGGGTCTTTCCTTGAAATACGGGCGGAAATGGCTCTTCCGCGCTCTGCCGCCGCATGCGGCGCTATCCGCCGAGCTTTTCGTTTATCTCCCGGAGCTTTTTCTTCAGGGAGCCGTACATGCTGAGCCAGATCACCGCGTAGATCAGAAGGAAAACGCCGAAATAGAGCAGAAAGCCCGTGACGCTGTGGTGCATCCAACGCATGAAATAGGCGACGGGGAAGGTCGCCGCGGAGCAGACGACCAGATGGACGACGGTCATCTTCAGCAGGCTCCAGCTCTCCGCCTCCCAGATAAGGGACGCGCCGGCCCAGGCCGCGCCGTAGAGCAGGGAGCAGACGGTCTGCAGGGTCAGGGCGTTGATCTCGCTGCCGCAGGCCGCGGCGAGCTCTGGCACGACCGCGTGATAAGCGCCGTCCCGGAAAAAATAGGAGATCACGATCGTTATGATCAGCGAGATCGTAACGCCGACGGGCGCGCCGAGCAGGCAGCGCATAAGGAGCTTTTTCTTCATGTTCTTCACCTCACAGTCCCAATACTGACTTGATCTTCGGAATGTATCGCCGGGAGACGTAGCTCGTCGAGCCGTCGGAAAGAGAGACGCATATCGTTCCCGCGATGCTCAGGTCAAACCGCCGCACCTTTTTCAGATTGATGATCTCGGAATTCGAGATGCGCACGAAGCTCTCGCCCCGCAGGCGCGGCTCGAGCTCGTAAAGCCGCTGCCGGAGCGAAAATTCCCCCTCCTCCGTCTGCGCGAGGACCTTCCCGCCGGAGGCGTATATCCGCAGGATGCCGCTCCGGTCGAGGAGACGCGCGTCGCCCTCCCGAAAGCCCGCGATGAAGCGGGGCTCCGGCTCCGAGAGCCTGCGGAGAAGGTCGTTGAGCTCGTCCGTCATCGAGGCGGTCTGAACGATGATCTTCGGCTCGGTCATCGAAGGGTCTATTTTGATCTCGACCTGCATGGGCGTCGCCTCCTTTGTTCGTCTTCAGTATAAAAAAAGGGCACTAACGAGGCAAGTGATTTCGGATAAACGGTCGTTTTTGACTGACAGACGGACGCATCGGAGCGAGAAAGGGCAGAAAACAGCCTCCGTACGGCGCGCCCTCGCAGGGCGGGAAGCACGAGGACGTCAACCCCCGGCGGAAAGCCCCGGCGGCGGAGCTGCCTTGCCTTCGGCGGCCCGATATTGTATAATGGATATCAGGAAGGAAGGATACCCATGGATAAAAAGCTCTTTTACTCTCTCGCGGAGCGGACGTTCGAAGGGGTGAAGGACCTCAACGTCGCGCATATGCCGATCGAGGGCGTCGACCTGCCCATTCTCGACGCGCCCATCATCGGCTTCGCCGCCGCGGACGATCCGCTTTTCGACAGCTTCAAGGACCCGAAGATCATCGGCTCGAATTTCCTGACCCCGCTCGAGCGCATGCCGGAGGCGAAGACGGTCGTCGTCTTCTACTTCTCCTTTACCGAGGAGATACGCTCCCGCCACCGCGCCTGCACAGAGGCCCAGAGCGAGGCATGGAACGAGGGCTACGGCGGCCACGGCAAGGTCGTCGTCGCGTTCGCCAAGGGCATGATGGCCGCGCTGGAAAATGAGGGCGTCGGGGTCGTCAACCCGACCTGGGACATGGAGCACCCGACCACGACGACGCCGTTTTTCAACGGCGACGAGGACGATCTGGCCTTCAACGTCCCCTGGTCGACGAGGCACGTTGCCTTCGTCGCGGGGCTCGGCACCTTCGGCGTGCACAAGCACATCATAACCGAGAAGGGCTGCTGCGGGGCGATGGTCACGCTCCTGCTCGACTGCGAGCTCGAGCCCACGCCGCGCGCCTATACCGACCCCTATGAATACTGCTCCCACTGCGGCGCCTGCACGACGCGCTGCCCGCTCCACGCCATCACCATGGAGCACCTGCGCAACCTGAAAAAGTGCGCCGGGCGCACGCGCGAGCTCATGGCCATATCCGGCAAGGGCAACTGCGCCAAGTGCATGGTCGGCGTCCCCTGCGAGGCGGGGATCCCGACGAAACACGCATGACGGACACATACAAAATTTCATTATAAGAGGGAGATGACGGCTATGAATCTCAGGACCTATCCCCGGCGCAAGTACGCCATAGACCAATTCACCCAGCCGCACGTCACGGAGCTCGCGGGCGAGAAGTTCAAGTTCGTCATGGACAACGGACACGACTATTATCTCGACTTTACCGACGGGGACTCCGTTGAGTGGCATTGGGACGAGGACGGACCGAAGCACGCGAGCTATTTCTGCCTCAAGGGCGACGATACGACCTATATGGTCTGCTTCGAGCTCGACGAATTTCTCGGCAAACACGACAGGGAGGAGCACTTTTTCATCATCGACCGCGCGCAGCGCCTCGTGACTTTCTGCCGCTGCAAGGTGGGCGAGAATCCGAAGTTCCCGTGGCTCGTCAGCTCGCACTACATCTTCGGCGCGATCGAGGTCCCCGGCATGCCGCTGCCGCTCAAGCGCCACGTTTTCACGACCGACATGATAGGCACGCGCGTCGAATGGCACTGGAACACGGGCATGGCCACGCAGCACAGCTACTTTACCTCCTCGTTCTACCGCATCACCGTCCCCGGCGCGACGTACGGGCGTGCCGACCGCAGCGACGGGCTCATGCAGGCCAACCCCTCCACCGACGAGGTCGCGCAGTTTATAAAGATAAAGGACAACCTCTATCTGTTCAGCCTCGTCGAGGAGAACATGGAGCGCAAGCTGGCAGACCTCGACCCGCCGTTCCACTCCAACGACATGAAGTTCCTGCAAAACTATGACCGCATGTTCCACGTCGGGCGCACCTTCGGCAACGTCAAGGCCATAGGCGGCGGCCCGGACGCAGGGATACGCCCCTGCCATATCCGCTTCGGCGCATTCGGCACGCCGGTCGAGCTCGACGAAGTCTTCCTCAACGCCAAAAACCCGTTCGCGCCCTGAAAGGAGGAAAGGACATGTTCAACTACACCTACGACGCCAACGGCGTTTATATCGGCAACCTCGCCAACAAGGGCGAGAAGTACGGCATCACCCAATACCGCTTCCCGCATAACTACGAGCTGGCGAAGCGCTCGTTCACGGTCACCGACGGCAGGGAGGAGCACGTCGTCTCCTTCGAGGACACGCGCAAGGCCTTCGTCGACGGGCGCGAGTGCGAGTATGAATCGCTCAAGCTCCAGGTCGGGACCTACCTCGTGCGCCTCGGCTACGACGCCGCCGTGTTCGACCTTCAGCAGAATCTCGTGACGCTCATACGCGGCCTCGAAAAGGAGTATTTCAGCGGCCGCATCGTCGGCGCGGAGGTCCCCGAGGGCGCCGAGCATACCGACGCGGGCGACGCGATGGTCGGGACGAACGTCGCATGGTACCTCGGCAGCGAGCGCTACGTCTGGCACGAGTTCCTCGATGAGAAGACCGTCCGCGTCAGGTGGACGCCCAACGTCTGCTCCAAGACCGATCTGCCCTACAAGGCGACGAAGATAAACATGCCCATGCTCCTCGTGGACATCCGGGGCTTCGGTCCGTTCTATTCCGACGTCCCCGCGTCGCTGGAGCGCTGCATCTTCCTTCAGGATTTCGACCATATGATGACGGTCGGCCTCGTATACTGCGGCGGCGAGCTGCCCATGATGGTCAGCGGCTACGCCAAGTTCATGGACGTCGAGGAAACTTTCAACAAGGACAGCGTCGCCGGCAATTCCTGAGCGGAGACGGAGAATAAAGCCGCTTCGCCGGTGAAGCCGCGCTGACGGAACAATAGCTTTTTGAAAAGAAAAACAGACTGACGAACGAAATTGAAGTGAACCCCAAAAGTTAGACAAAATATTAGATTAAGCGACCTGAAGGGTCTGGTATCTGTGTTGAGCAGGTGTCAGGCCCTTTAATTTTAGCTTGATCCTGCGGTTGTTATAGTAATCGAGGTAGTCGACGAGTTCTGCTTTGAAGTGCTCCATCGAATCAAAATCTTGCAGATAAAGCAACTCTGTTTTGAGAAGGCCGAAGAAATTTTCCATCACGGCATTGTCCAGGCAGTTGCCTTTCCGACTCATACTCTGCCGGATTCCCTTTTCCTCCAGCATCCTCTGGTAGTGTTTGTGCTGGTAGTGCCAGCCTTGGTCGGAGTGAAGAATCAGATGCGTACCGTCCGGAATTGTCACAAAGGCTTTCTCTAACATGGTTGTGACCATTCCGAGGACTGGCCGATCGGAGATTGTATAACTGACCAGATCCTCGCTGCACAAATCAAGGATCGGTGACAGATACAGCTTCTCTCCGAACAAGGAAAACTCTGTTACGTCCGTAACCCATTTCTGGTTTGGCTTCTCCGCATAGAAGTCTCTTTCTAAGAGATTGGGAGCAATCTTTCCTTCTTCGCCCTTATAAGAACAATACTTTTTCATCCGCACCTTGCTTGTTAACCCCAGCTTCTTCATCAGCTTCATCACAAGCTTGTGGTTATGATGAAACCCTCGATTGTGCAGCTCCTGTGTTACCCTGCGGTAGCCGTATCTACCTTTGTTCTCTGCCACAATAGAGCAGATCTCTTCTTTCAACTCCGCATATTTGTCCGGAGCTTTCTGTCTCTTGGTGTAGTAATAATATGTGCTGCGAGGGAGGCCGGCAACGTCCAGCAACAGCGACAGTTTATGTTTATGCCTCAGTTCCCATATTACTTTTGCTTTCTCTCTTGCCGTACCCTCTCGGCAACCAAGGCA
>JAEFAK010000065.1 GCA_016287555.1 Oscillospiraceae bacterium | reverse complement strand
GATGCGGAACTCAATGACGAAGTTCTCGCCGCAGTGGCGGCGGATGGAGTCGCAGACCTCGATGGCGAAGCGGGCGCGGTTTTCGGTGCTGCCGCCGTATTCGTCGGTGCGCTTATTGTAGAGCGGGCTGGTAAACTGGCTGATGAGGTTGCCGTGGCCGCCGTGGAGCAGGCAGATATCTATGCCGGCCTTCTTCATGTGGTAGGCGGCGGTCGCGAACTTGTCGACGGTCTCCTTGATCTTCTCCTTGGTCATCTCGATGGAGGGGATGGGATCGCGGCCGAAGCGCTTGGCGCGGGTCAGCTCGCTGGCGGTGATGATGGAGGAGGCGCTGAAGGGCGCGTGGCCGACAGTCTCGAAGGCGGTGTCCTTGCCGTTGTGGTTTATCTCCAGGGACGCATGGCAGTCGTACTGCTTGGCCATGTCGGCATAGCGCGTCAGCGGGAGGACGCAGCGGTCGTCGTTGAGCTCGAGCTGGAAGGCCTCGTCCTTGCTCTCGGTGATGTCGATGGAGGCGTTGCCGACGTACATGATGGCGGCGCCGCCGCGGGCGATCATGCGGAACCAGTCTACGAACTCGGGCGTTATGAGGCCGTCCCTGCCGGAGAGGTTGGTGGAGGGAGGCGCGAGGATTATACGGTTTTTGAAGTCGATGCCCCTTATTTTAATGGGGGAAAATACGTGCGAATATTTGGATCCCACGGGAAATCTCCTTTCACAGATGCATTTGTTTTATTTTAACATTTCACGGCGCGGCTTACAACTCTTTTTTCGTTTTCTTCGGGCCTGACGCATCTGCCGCGCCTTGACTGCGCCTCCGGGAAATGGTATCTTATATTCCGCGCCGCCGAGCGCGCCATTCTTTTGTTCAGAGGTGCCCGATGAGAGCCTCCCCGAAGCTTTCTGATCATTTTACTTTTCAAAAGCTGATGCGGTTTACCCTGCCGACGATGCTGATGATGGTCTTTATGTCCGTATACGGCGTCGTCGACGGCTTCTTCGTGTCCAATTACGCCGGCGAGACGCCGTTTTCGGCGGTCAATTTCACATGGCCGCTGCTGATGATACTCTGCGCGCCGGGCTTCGTGTTCGG
The DNA here is from genome assembly GCA_016287555.1 of Oscillospiraceae bacterium. Classification (GTDB taxonomy): domain Bacteria; phylum Bacillota; class Clostridia; order Oscillospirales; family Oscillospiraceae; genus RGIG7949. The sequence goes on along the minus strand of JAEFAK010000065.1, from coordinate 7,987 downwards.
CTCCGGAGGCAGCGCGCTCATCTCCAAGACACTCGGCGAGGGGAATGGCGAAAAGGCAAACCGCCTTTTTTCGCTCTTCGTCTACTTTTCCGCGGCGCTCGGTCTCGTCCTCGGCGTCGCAGCGTTCATATTCATGCGTCCTCTCCTCGTAGCGATGGGCGCGTCCGGAGGGCTCCTCGGATACAGCGTTCTTTACGGACGCATCCTTGCTCTCGCGACCCCGTTCGGAGTCCTGCAGGCCGTGTTCCAGAGCTATTTTTCCGTCGCGGAAAGATCGCGCGCCGGGCTCTGGGTGACTGTTGCGTCGGGCGTAGCGAACATGATACTCGACCTCGTCTTCGTCGGCGTCTTCCGCTGGGGCATAGTCGGAGCGGCGGCGGCGACGTTCATAAGTCAGGCGGTCGGGGGCGGAGTTCCCCTGATATACTTCGCGCGGAAGAACTCCAGCCTCCTGCGCCTCGGAAAGACCCGGTGGGACGGGAAGGCCCTCGTCCGCGGCGCGACGAACGGAGCCTCCGAGATGCTATCGAGCATAACCTCCTCCCTCGTCAGCATGCTTTATAACTTCCAGCTGCTGCGGTACGCCGGCGAGCGCGGCGTCGCAGCCTACGGCGTGCTCATGTACGTCAACTTCATCTTCATCTCGGTGTTCATCGGGTTCACGATGGGCACGACGCCGATAATAGGCTACCACTACGGCGCGCAGGACCATGCCGAGCTTCGCAACATGAAGCGCAAGAGCATCTTCTTCGTTCTCGGCGCGGCGGCGGTCATGCTGACGGCGGCGCTGCTTCTGGGCGGAGTCATATCGCGCCTTTTCGTCGGCTACGACGCGGACCTCATGGCCTTGTCGCACCGCGCCTTCATGATCTGCGCCTTCTCCTTCCCCTTCGCGGGCTTCGGCATCTTCGCCTCCGCGTTTTTCACCGCTCTCAACAACGGTCTCGTCTCCGGGGTCCTCTCCGGCATGAGGACGATAGTTTTCCAGGTCGCGGCGATCCTGCTGCTGCCGCTCGCCTTCGGGCTGGACGGGATATGGTTCTCCGTCGTCGCAGCCGAGGCGGCCGCCATGCTCGCGAGCGTCGCAGCGCTGGCGATATTCAAGCGGAGATACCGATACTGACCATATGTAAATTTACTGTTAAAAAGAGGGCCCTTCGATTGATATTTTTTCCATGTGGGCTAAAATAGGGGCAGTCAATGATTTGAGAGGTCCTTTTCTATGCGCGACAGACTGGCGAGATTTTTCTATGGGAGAAACGGCATCGACAAGCTCTCCACCTTTCTCTGGGTGGTGGGGCTTATCCTGCTTATCGTTTCGAGCATAGTGCGCCGCTTCGCGTCAAGCGGCGTCGGGTACGCCATCTGGGCTCTCGCGCTGGTCTGCATCGTTCTTTCCTTTATCCGCATCTTCTCGCGCAACATTTCCAGGCGCGCCGCCGAGAACGAGCGCTATCTCTCGATAAAAAACTCCGTCGTGAACGGATTTCGCGGCCGTAAGACCCGCTTCGACCAGCGGCATGACTACAAGTTTTTCAAATGTCCCGAGTGCAAGAGCGTGCTCCGCGTCCCGCGCGGCAAGGGCAGGATATACGTCACCTGCCGCAAATGCGGCGCCCGCTTTGAGGCGAAAAGCTGACAAAGATATAACGAGCCCGCGTCCGATGAGGACGCGGGTCTTTTTATGCTCCCGGGGCCGTATACTTTCCAGAGGTGATGTGTCTTGGCGATGGGGATAGTATGGACGGGGCTCGTGCTCGCTTCGCTCGTCTTCGCCGCGCTCGGCGGCAGGGTGGACACGACGGCGCAGGCGGCTATCGAGGGCGCGGGGAGCGTCAAGCGCACGCGCCATACGATCCCGGCCGCTCTCTGCGCCGACGCGGCGGGCTTTCTCGCGGCAGCGTTTTTTGCGAGGATCTTATAAACAAAAAAAGGAGCAAGCGGGCTGCTTGCTCCTTTTTGCATTATTTAGTTTACATCTTGTCCGGGGCGGTGACGCCGAGGATGCCGAGCGCCGTTTTGAGGACGACGCGCGTCGTGTCCGCAAGCTTGAGGCGCGCGTCGCGAAGGGCGGGCTCCGCGCCCCTTATGCGGCAGGAATTATAGAATCTGTGGAAGCGGGCCGCGAGCTCGACGGCGTACTTATTGATGCGCGAGGGATCGTAGTCGCGCGCGGCGAGCCTGATTTCCTCCGGCAGCGCGGCTATCTGCTTGATGAGCTCGCGCTCGCACGGGTCGGACAGCAGCGCGACGTCCACGTCCGACGCGGCGGGGACCTTCACGCCGTCGGCCGCGAGAGTTTCGACGAGGGTCGCTATCCTCGCATGGGCGTACTGCACGTAGTATACGGGGTTCTCGCTGTCCTGCCTGACGGCGAGATCCATGTCAAAGTCGAGGTGGGTGTCGGGGCGGGCGTTGAAGAAGAAGCGGCAGGCGTCGACGGAGATCTCGTCGAGCAGGTCCGCGAGGGCGATGGCCTTGCCGGTGCGCTTGGAGACCTTGACCGTCTCCCCGTCGCGCACGAGGCGCACGAACTGCATGAGGATGAAATCGAGCCTGTCCTCCTCGATGCCGAGGGCGGGAAGCGCCTTCTTGAAGCGGATGGCGTGGCCGTGGTGGTCGGCGCCCCAGACGTCGATGACCTTTTCGAAGCCGCGCTCGACGAACTTGTTGCGGTGGTAGGCCATGTCGACGGCAAAATACGTGTAAAACCCGTTGGAGCGGCGCAGGACCTCGTCCTTTTCGGCGCCGTAGTCGGTCAGGCGCAGCCAGAGAGCGCCGTCCTTTTCATAGCACAGGCCTTTTTTTTCGAGCATGTCAACGGTGTCGGCGACGTAGCCGCTCTCGTGCAGGCTGCTCTCGAGGAACCACTGATCGTAGTTGACGCGGTAGCGCACGAGATCGCGCTTCATGCGCTCGATATTGTGCTTGAGACCGTATTCGACGAGGCGCGCCCTGCGCTCCTCGGCCGGGAGCTCCAGCAGCCCGTCGCCGAACTCGGCGCGGTACTCGGCAGCGAGCTCGCGTATATCCTCGCCGTGGTAGCCCTCCTCAGGGAACTCGACGGCGTCCTCGCCCTTGATGAGCTGGATATAGCGGGCCTCGACGCTCCTGCCGAAGACCTCGACCTGATGGCCGGCGTCGTTGACGTAGAATTCGCGCCAGACGTCGTAGCCCGCGCGGGACATGACCTCGGCCATGGTATCGCCGAGCACGCCGCCGCGGGCGTTGCCTATCGTCATGGGGCCGGTCGGGTTGGCCGAGACGAATTCGAGCATTATCTTCTTCCCGTGTCCGACGTCGACGCGGCCGTAATCCCCGCCGAGGGCCTCGACGGCCTCGAGCACGGCGGCGTACCACTTGTCCGACAGGCGGAAATTCAGAAAGCCCGCTCCGGCGACCTCGGCGGAGGCCAGCCAGGAATCCTCGAGCTTCAGGCCCTCCATGAGAGCTTCGGCTATCTTGCGCGGAGGCATGCGCATGCTCTTGGCGGCAGCCATGGCGGCGGAAGATGCCCAGTCGCCCATGGAGGGATCGCGCGGGATCTCGACCGTGCCGGCAGGGGGCGCGCCCCCGGGCAGCAGGCCGGAGGCCGCGGCGCGCTCATACGACTGCTCCAGCAGCTCGCCTATCTGCGTCTTTACGGATTCGATGGGATTGGTCATTTTCTCATGCCTCTCTGACGTTTATTTTGAAGGAGCTCGTGCCGAGCAGGACGTTGTCGACGTCGACGTCGTAGGTGAATTCCATGTCGCCGCCGTTTTCGCCGAGCTCGAAGGAGAAATCGTGGGTGTCCACCCCGAGCAGGGTCGAGCCGAAGTCCGTCTCATAGAGGAAGACGTGCTTTCTCCCCTTCTCGAAGGTCATGGTCGCGTTGACAGTTCCCTCCCGCGAGAGCGTGACGAGGTCGGGCGCGACGGTGAAGGTCGTGCGCGTCCCCTCCATGCCGGTGATCTCGCTCTCCATATAGGAGAATACGGTCTTGTCGCGGCTGTAGCAGTACTCGCCGTTGGTGACGAGCTCGACGGGCTCGTCGGTCTCGCCGGGAGAAGAGCCCTTTATCGTGATTATCACGTCTTTCATTTATATATCCTTTCAGTTCAGGCTGACGCGCTGAGTCTCATTTATGACGCCGCCGCCGAGAAAGCGCCCGGCGCTCTCATTGAAGCCCTCGACGCTGTCTGTTACGAAGCAGCGGCATGTGCCCTCTCTCGTTCCGGCTGAAAGCGCGTCTCTCGCGCGCAGGATGGCGGCGAGCTCCGCCGCGGCCTCGCCGCCCGTGTCTATGAGGGCGACGCCGGGGCCCATAATATCCGCGATCACGTCCCGGATGATGGGATAGTGTGTGCAGCCGAGGATGAGCGTGTCTATATCCTTCTCGCGCAGGGGGGCGAGGTATTCGCGCGCGACGGTCTCGATGACGACGTCGCCGGGGCTGACGCGCCCGTTTTCCACGAGGGGCACGAACAGCGGGCAGGCCTGCGAAAAGACCTGCTTATCCGGCGCGATGCGGGCTATCTCCCGCTCGTAGGAGCCGCTGGAGACGCTGGCGCGCGTCGCTATGAGGCCGATGCGCCCGTTTTTCGTCAGCTCCGCGGCCTTTTTCGCCGCCGGCTCGACGACGCCGACGACGGGGAGCGAGTAATCCTCCGCCATCTCAGGCAGTGCGACCGTGCTGACCGTGCCGCAGGCGACGACTATCGCCTTGATGTCGAATCCCATGAGGAAGGCGAAATCCTCCCGCGCGTACTGCATTATCGTCTCGCGGGACCGTCCGCCGTAGGGGACGCGGCCGGTATCGCCGAGGTAGACGACGTCCTCGCCCGGCAGGGCCTCGCGCAGTCTGCGGACGGCCGTGAGCCCGCCGAGGCCCGAGTCGAACACTCCTATTGCTCTGTTGTCCACTTTCCGCGCCTCCTTTATGAGGTCATTCCTGATGCTTGAGGTATTCCTCCGCCATGGAACGCATCTGGTATTTGAGTATCTTGCCGGCGGCGTTCATGGGGAAGCTGTCGACGAAGGCGACGTAGCGCGGGGTCTTGTGCCGCGCCATGTGCGTGCGCACATAGTCCTTTATCTCGTCGCCGGTGACGCGGCTCCCCTCGCGTCTTATGACGACGGCCATGATCTCCTCGCCGTAGTCCTTGTCCTCGACGCCGATCACCTGGACGTCCGCGACGTCGGGATGGGTATAGATGAAATCCTCTATCTCCTTGGGGTAGATGTTCTCGCCGCCGCGGATGATCATGTCCTTGATGCGTCCGGTGATGCGGTAGTTCCCGTCCTCGTCCTTGCGCGCGAGGTCGCCCGTATGCAGCCAGCCTTCGGCGTCGATGGCCTGGGCGGTCGCCTCGGGCATCTTGTAATACCCCTTCATTATATTATAGCCCTTCGCCACAAATTCGCCGTCGACGTTCACGGGGCATTCCTCCCCCGTCTCGGGATCGACTATGCGGCACTCGACGCCGTACATCTCGCTGCCGACGGTATTGACGCGGGTCTCGATGCTGTCGGTCGTCTTGCTCATGGTGCAGCCGGGCGAGGCCTCGGTCTGGCCGTAGGTTATGCATATCTCGGGCATGTGCATCCTCTCGATGACGTCCTGCATGACCTTGACCGGGCAGGGCGAGCCCGCCATGATGCCCGTGCGCATATGGGAAAAGTCCGTTTCGGGAAACTTCTCGTTATTGAGCATGGCGATGAACATCGTCGGCACGCCGTGGAAGCAGGTTATCTTCTCTTTGTTGATGCAGTCGAGCCCCTTGGAGGGCGAGAATACGGGGATGGGGCTCATCGTCACGCCGTGGGTGACGCTCGCCGTCATCGCCAGCACCATGCCGAAGCAATGGAACATCGGGACCTGTATCATCATGCGGTCGGCCGTCGAGAGGTCCATGCAGTCGCCTATGGTCTTGCCGTTGTTGACGACGTTGTAGTGCGTGAGCATGACGCCCTTGGGGAAGCCCGTCGTGCCGGAGGTATACTGCATGTTGCACAGGTCGTGCTTCTGCACGGCCGCGGCGCGGCGGCGAACCTCCTCCAGAGGCACGGGAGCGCCCAGAGAGAGCGCGTCCTCCCAGGTCAGGCAGCCCTTCTGCCTCGATTCGACCGTTATTATATTGCGCAGGAACGGGAGCCTGCGGATGTGGAGCGGCCTGCTCATGTCCGCCGTCTCGAGCTCGGGCGCGAGCTCCTTCATGATGGCGACGTAGTCCGAGTCCTTCGTCCCGTCGGTCATGATGAGGGTATGCGTATCGCTCTGGCGCAGGAGGTATTCGACCTCGTGGATCTTATAGGCCGTGTTTATCGTCACGAGGACTGCGCCTATCGTCACCGTCGCCCAGAAGCTCAGGTACCAGGCGGGCACGTTCGTCGCCCAGACGGCGACGTGGTCGCCCTGCTTGACACCGAGGGCTATCAGCGCGCGGGCGAAGGCCCATACGTCGTCGCGAAACTCCTTATATGTGCGCGTATAGTCCAGCGTCGTATAGCGGAAAGCGTACTGATCCGGAAACTCGTCGACCATGCGGTCGAGCACCTGCGGGAAAGTCAGGTCGATGAGGTGGTTTTTCGGCCAGACGTATTTGCCCGTATGGGTCGCGTTATTCTGCAGCCTGCCGGAATAGTCGTCCTCGCCGATGTATCTGAGCATGAAGTTGGCGTACTGCGGGAAGACGATGCCCGCGTCCGTCAGCTCAGGCGAGAAGCCCTTGTACCACTCCAGCGTCAGGCACCCGCTGTAATTAATGGAGCGCAGGGCCATGATTATCTCGTCGAAGGGCAGGTCACCCTCGCCCATCATGCGGTACTCCACGCCCGCGTCGGTCATGACGCTGTCCTTGAAATGCGTGTTCTTTATGAACCCGCCGAGGTTGGCGACGGTCTGGCCCGGCGTCTCGCCGAAAAAGCGATAGGGATGATGCACGTCCCAGAGCGCGCCTATATAGTCGCTCGGTATCTGCTCGAGCAGGGCGGCAAGGCGCTTTGTGTCGGCGTAGACGCCGCAGGTCTCGACCAGCAGCGTGACGCCGTTTTCCTCGGCATAGGGGATGAGTATTTTCAGCGCGCGCAGGACGGCCTCGTCATCGACCTCACCGTCGGCTTCGGCCTTTTCGTCGCCGAGGACGCGCACGTAGGGCGCGCGCAGCCTCGCGGCCATGTCTATCCTGTCGCATATCTCGGCGACGTTCTCGCGCTGGCGCTCGGAGTACTTCAGCGCCGCCGTCGAGGCGACGCAGGATATCTTCAGGCCGCGCTTATCCAGCTCGGCCAGCGTCGCGGCGGAGTTTTCCGGACGGAAGGGCTTGGAGCGCGGGGAAAACAGGTTTTCGCCCATGCCGCGGAGCTCTATGCCCGCATAGCCGAGGTCCTTGGCGGCCGCGACTATGTCGCCCCAGCTGAAATCGGGACATCCGAGGGTTGAAAATGCAAGTTTCATTTTTTGACCTCCCGCTCGGGGCAACAAAAAATCGCCCCATGATTCCATGATCAAGAGACGAAAGCGAATAGCCTCCGCGGTACCACTCTCATTGGCCGCAGCCCACTCAAGGCGCCGAACAGCGCCGCCTTTTGATAACGGGGAGGAGACCCCGTCCGCGCCTACTTGCATGAGCTTTCGGACGGCCGCTCGGGATGGAGAAGAATGACTTACGCGGCCGCCTCGCACCATCCGGCGGCTCTCTGGACGCGATCGGGTCATCCCGGTATCCGTCATAGCGTTTTTGTATGTGAGATAATAACACCCGCGCCGCCGCTTGTCAAGACTTTATTGCTTTACGACAGTACATTCCGTTACGCCGTAATAACTGAAGCATTCGACGGCCTTCGAGTCTATCCGCTCCCCGCACATCACGACGGGGACGGCGGGCGGACAGCTTATCGCCGCCGCGGCGAGGACGCGGCCCCCGCTCTCCCCCGCCGGGACCGTCTCGGCGGCGGAAAGGGCTGCCTCGCGCGGAGTCATGACGCGCTCGGCGCGGCCGGGCTG
>JAEFAK010000064.1 GCA_016287555.1 Oscillospiraceae bacterium | reverse complement strand
CTACACCGTCGGTTCCCTCGTCGAGGCCGGCATGGCCGCCTTTGACGTGTCCATGCTCAACGACTCCAGCGAGATGGCCTACTACGCCATCGACGCCTGGACGTCCTGGATGGATACCCACTACGACAAGGCTTATTTGTATCCGACCGGCGCCCGCCTGAGCGAAGAGCAGGATGAAGAACTCGGCAAGTATCAGGGCGACGTTATCACCTACATCGTCGAGAACTACTCCGCCTTCATCGTCGGCAACAAGCCGCTCAGCGAGTTCGACGCTTACATCGCCCAGGCCAACACTCTTGGTCTCCAGGAGATCCTCGCGGTGTATCAGGAGTGCTACGACGACTATCTGGCTTCAAAGTAAGCTTTAGCCGCTCGTTACAGCCTTAAATGAAAAAATGCGGACAGGCGATCGCCTGTCCGCATTTTTATGACTTTTATCGGATCATAAGAAAACCCGGCAGGTCTTCGATCTGCCGGGCTTTTCTGTTCAAAGTATTTCTGCTCCGCCGAGAACTTCATCCCCGAGATAGAAGGCGGCGGTCTGTCCGGGAGAAGGCCTGCGTACGGCTTTGCCGAGCGTGACGGAAAGACCGGTCGGGGTAGGGGATAAGGCCGCAGCGAGCATAGTCTTGGAATGCCTGACCTTAACCTGGCATTCCAAGGGGAAAGACGGGGCCCGGACTGTCCAGTGCGGTAGCTGAGTTTCAAAACGGTCGGTGAGCAGGTCAGCTTCCGGAACGAGAGAAACGGTGTTGTTTTCAACGTTTATCCCGCCGACATAGACGCGCTCGCCGGCGGCGAAGCCCAATCCGCGTCGCTGGCCTATGGTATAGCGATGGATGCCCTCATGCTGGCCGATGACGCGGCCGTTTTTGTCGATAAGATCGCCCTCCGGCAGCTTTCCGGCAAAGCGCTCTATATATGCGGCATAGTCGTTATCCGGGATAAAGCATATCTCCATACTGTCCGGCCTTGAGGACGCGGAGAGCCCCGCGCCGGAAGCAATGCGGCGCGTTTCGGTCTTTTCAAATTCGCCGAGAGGAAGAATGAGCCTTGAAAGGATATCCTGGGGGAGCATGCAGAGCATATATGACTGATCGTTGCCCGATTTGGCAGAATAAAGCCTGTACGCTCCGTCTTCGAAGGCGACGCGGGCATAATGCCCTGTGGCGATGTGTTCCGCTCCGAGCCTGTCCGCCAGTTCGAGCAAAGCCGGGAATTTAACGAGCGGATTGCACCTGACGCATGGGTTTGGCGTTTTCCCAGACAGATATGCCTCCCTGAAAGGCCTGCAGACGAGATCCTCAAGCTTCTGTCTTATATCTATTATCTCCAGCCTGATGCCGAGCTCGCGGGCAGCCGTTGCAGCAGGTACCCACAGATTGGCCGATATCGAGATACGCCCCTATGACCTCGTGCCCCTCGTCGAGGAGGAGCCGTGCGGCAGCCGAGGAGTCGACGCCTCCGGAAAGGCCGAGAACAATCCTCATCTGTCTTTGTTCCTTTCAAGATAGATTATCAGCGCCGTGAGGTCGGCCGGGCTGACGCCGGAGATACGCGAGGCCTGACCGAAGCTTACCGGCCTGATCTTGTCAAGCTTCTGGCGGGCTTCCGTTCGCAGGCCCTGAATGGACATATAGTCAATGTTTTCAGGCAGCGCGCGGGACTCCATGCGCTTGAAATCCTCCGCCTGCTTTGTCTGGCGGCGTATATATCCCTCGTATTTGAGCATTATCTCGGCCTGCCTGCTGACAGAAGAAGGCAGGTCTGGCCGGTCTTCGTCGAAGGGAGCGAGCGCATCGTAATCGAGCTGAGGCCGCTTAATAAGGTCGGCAAGTGCAGCCGAACCTGAAAGGGGCGCCGTCCCTCTGGCCTCCAGAAACCGGTTAAGTTCGGGAGTTACGCGCACGTGCGTGCTTTCCAGCCTTTTGACCTCGGAATTGACGAGCGCGTATTTCGCCTTAACAGCCTCGTATTCTCCGTCCGAGACGAGCCCGATCTCGTGCCCTATGCCGCTCAGTCGGAGATCGGCGTTATCCTGTCTGTGCAGGAGTCGGTACTCGCTGCGCGAGGTCATCATGCGGTAAGGCTCATTTGTTCCTTTTGTAACGAGGTCGTCGATAAGAGCGCCTATATATCCCTGAGAGCGGTCGATAATGAAAGGGGAGAGCCCCTTTATCTTTCTCGCGGCGTTTACGCCCGCGACAAAGCCCTGCACGGCAGCTTCTTCGTATCCCGACGTTCCGTTGAACTGTCCCGCTCCGAAAAGACCGTCGATCTGCTTCGTCTCGAGGGTGGGCTTCAGCGCAAGAGGATCGATGCAGTCGTATTCGATGGCGTAAGCCGCGCGCATCATCTCGGCGTGTTCAAGTCCGGCAATGGTGTGCATGAACTCCAGCTGCACGTCTTCCGGCATGGAGGACGACAGCCCCTGGATATATACTTCCTCCGTGCCGAGGCCCATGGGCTCGATAAAAAGCTGGTGGCGCTTTTTTTCGGCAAAACGAACGACCTTGTCCTCGATAGATGGACAATAACGCGGTCCGACGCCCTCGATAACTCCCGAAAAAAGAGGGCTTCTGTCAAGATTTGCGCGGATTATCTCATGCGTCCGTTCGTTGGTATATGTCAAATAGCAGACGGCTCGGTTTTGAGGAGTCCCTTCCGAGCGAAATGAGAAAAACTCCGGATCCTCGTCTCCGGGCTGGATCTCCATTTTCGAATAGTCGACGGTCCTGCCGTTGACGCGCGGAGGCGTACCGGTCTTAAAGCGCCTGATGGGAAGGTCGAGCCCGACGAGACATTCCGAGAGCGCGTTCGCCGCGAACATCCCGTCCGGACCTCCTGAACGTGATACGTCCCCGGTAATAGTCGTCCCGCGAAGATAAGTCCCCGTCGCAATAATGACAGCCTTCGCCGAGTAAACGGCGCCGTTTTGAGTCTTGACTGAAACGACACGCCCGTCCTGCACGCCTATCTCGACTATTTCAGACTGCTTGAGACGCAGGTTTTCCTGCGTTTCGAGAGTGTGCTTCATTATCTTCTGGTATTCGCGCCTGTCTGCCTGCGCGCGCAGAGAATAGACCGCGGGACCTTTGCCGCGGTTTAGGGTCCTGAACTGTATGCACGCGCGGTCGGCGGCCCGAGCCATCTCGCCTCCGAGCGCGTCGAGCTCGCGGACGAGGTGGCCCTTGCCTGTCCCGCCGACGGCGGGATTGCAGGGCATATTGCCGACTGCGTCAAGATTGATAGTAAAGCAGACGGTATCGAGACCGAGCCTCGCAGAAGCGAGCGCGGCTTCTATTCCGGCGTGCCCCGCGCCGATGACGGCGACGTCGCAGCTTCCGGCGTTATAATCCATTCCGAGGCACCTCCTTTGAAAAATCATGTCAATATGATAAACGCTCGGAAGCGGAAATGCAATAAATAATAAGGGCAGATATCAATTGACAATCCCGGTCTATAGTATATAATTATAAAATACACGACCCAATTCTGGGATATAAGGAGAAGAACGCTATGGACAACCGCGAAAAGACAATGGATAAAATCGTCGCGCTTTGCAAGGGACGCGGCTTTATTTACCCGGGCAGCGAGATTTACGGCGGCCTCGCCAACTCCTGGGACTATGGCCCGCTCGGCGTTGAGTTCAAAAACAACGTCAAGCGCGCATGGTGGAAGAAATTCGTGCAGGAGAGCCCGTATAACGTCGGCCTCGACGCGGCGATACTCATGAACAGGGAAGTCTGGGTCGCATCCGGACATGTGACTACCTTCAACGATCCCCTTATCGACTGCAAATCCTGCAAGATGCGCCACAGGGCCGACAAGCTCATTGAGGAATGGCTTGCCGCCAATCCCATGGAGGGCGTGAACGTCGAGGCAATGACCAACGATGACATGGTCGCCTTCATCCGCGAAAACAAGGTCGCCTGCCCCGGCTGCGGCAACTGCGACTTTACAGATATCCGCAAATTCAATCTGATGTTCAAGACCCATCAGGGCGTTACCGAGGACTCCTCCGCCGAGGTCTATCTCCGTCCCGAGACGGCGCAGGGCATCTTCGTCAACTTCAAGAACATCCAACGCACGACCCGCCGCAAGATCCCCTTCGGGGTGTGCCAGGTCGGCAAGAGCTTCCGCAATGAGATAACTCCGGGCAACTTCATCTTCCGCATCCGCGAATTCGAGCAGATGGAGCTTGAATTCTTCTGCGAGCCCGGCACCGACCTCGAGTGGTTCGCCTATTGGCGCGGCTTCTGCCGCGACTGGCTGCTCGGTCTCGGCATGAAGGAGGAGAATCTCCGCCTGCGCGACCATGAGAAGGAGGAGCTTTCATTCTACTCCAAAGCCACGACCGACTTCGAGTATCTCTTCCCGTTCGGCTGGGGCGAGCTCTGGGGCGTCGCGGACCGCACAGACTACGACCTTACCCAGCATCAGACCCATTCCGGTCAGGATATGTCCTACTTCGATCAGGAGAAGAACGAGCACTACATCCCGTACGTCGTCGAGCCGAGCCTCGGCGCCGACCGCGTCGCTCTCGCGTTCCTCGTCGAAGCTTATGACGAGGAGGTCGTCGACGCAGAAAAGAACGACGTCCGCGTCGTAATGCATCTTCATCCCGCGCTCGCGCCCGTCAAGTGCGCCGTGCTTCCGCTGTCCAAGAAGCTCGCCGGTCCCGCAACGGAGATATTCCACGATCTTCAGAAGGAATTCATGACCGAGTACGACGACGCCGGCAGCATAGGCAAGCGCTACCGCCGCTTCGACGAGATCGGAACTCCTTTCTGCGTTACCTATGACTTCGAGAGCGAGACCGACGGCTGTGTTACCGTCCGTGAGAGAGACTCCATGGCGCAGGAGCGCATCGAGATAAGCAAGCTGAAGGATTATATCGCGTCCAGGATCGTATTCTGATTATCGGGAGGTCATTTCATTGGAAAGAAGCATCAGAGCCCGCGAGCTGACGGCGTTTGCCGAGGAGATCCGCGTCGAGACGCTGAAGACCCTTGGATACGCGGGCTTCGGCCATATCGGCGGCGCCATGAGCATCGTCGAGGTAGTCGCCGCGCTTTACGGCGAATTCATGAGGATAGATCCCTCCAGGCCCGACTGGCCCGACAGGGACAAGCTCGTCCTCTCAAAGGGCCACGCAGGCCCGACGCTTTACGCTGTTCTCGCGCTCAAGGGATATTTCCCGCGCATGATGCTCCGTGAGCTGAACGTCGGAGGCGGTCATCTTCCCAGCCACGTTGACAGGAACAAGACTCCCGGAATCGACATGACTGCCGGATCTCTCGGTCAGGGCATCTCCGCCGCCATCGGCATCGCCATGGGCGACAGGATGAGCGGACGCGACAGCCGCACCTACGTCATCGTGGGCGACGGCGAGCTCGACGAGGGCCAGAACTGGGAGGGCTTCATGTTTGCCTACGCCCATAAGATAGACAATCTTGTGTGCTTCGTCGACAAGAACCTCCAGCAGCTCGACGGCTATACCAAGGACGTTCTCGACACCGGCGACATAGCGGCCAAGCTCAAGGCCTTCGGCTGGTATACTCAGGAGATTGACGGGCATGACATGGGCGCAATAATCAAGGCGATCAAGTCCGCCAATTCGACGAAGGGCGTGCCATCGGCGATAGTTCTCGATACAAAGAAGGGCCACGGCTGCACCTTTGCCGAGGGCGTCCTCTCCAACCACCACATGAACTTCACTCCAGAACAGATGGAAGAGGCCATGAAGGCCGCCAACGAGCGCCTGGAAGCCGCCAGACGCGCACTTGCCGAATGAGGAGGGCCGGGATATGTTCAAAATAAAAAGCGAACTGAAAAAGGCCGAAGTCCCCATGCGCGACGCTTACTGCAACACTCTCATGCAGATGGCCGAGAAGGACGAGCGCATCGTCGCTCTCGACGCCGACCTTATAAGCTCCTCAGGCATGAAGCCGTTTTTTGCGAAGTTCCCCGAGCGCGCCATCCAGTGCGGCATTGCCGAGGCAAATATGATAGGGATAGCCGCAGGCCTTTCCCTGACGGGCAAGGTGCCCTTCGCTCACAGCTTCGGACCCTTCGCGTCAAGGCGTGTCTGCGACCAGATCTTCATCTCGGCCGCATACGCCAACCTCAACATCCGAATTCTCGGCTCCGATCCCGGCGTTACGGCCGCATATAACGGTGGAACTCATATGCCCTTTGAGGACATGGGCGTTCTCCGCTCTATTCCGGGCATTACTCTCATCGAGCCCTGCGATCCCGTCGCCGTTGCAGATATAGTCAGCCAGCTTTCCGACGTCTACGGCGTATACTATATGCGTATGGCTCGCAAAAGCTCCATAGCTGTCTATGAGCCGGGAAGCACGTTCGAGATAGGGAAGGGCAATCTTCTCCGCAACGGGACCGACGTGACCATCATCGCCAGCGGAATAATGGTCGCAGAATCTCTTAAGGCTGCCGCCGCCCTTGAAGCCGACGGAGTATCAGCCCGCGTCGTCGATCTGTTTACATGGAAGCCTATCGACACCGAGCTTATCGTCGACTGCGCGGAAAAGACCGGCGCGATCGTTACCGCCGAGAACCATAATATCTTCGGCGGACTCGGAAGCGCCGTCGCCGAGGCCGTTACTCAGAACTGCCCCGTTCCGATGGAGTTCGTCGGCGTTACGGACAGATTCGGTCAGGTAGGAACGGAGGACTTCCTTCGCGCAGAATACGGTCTTACGGCCGAAAACGTAGCCGCTGCAGCCAAACGGGCTATCGAGCGAAAATAAAAAGTTTTCAACAGAAGACCGGACGTCTGACGACGTCCGGTCTTCTTTATGTAGGCAGCAATATCTGGAGCAAAAGCAGCAGTCCGACGCCGGGGAAACCGAGTACGCCGACCGTACACGCGCTGATGACGTTTACTCCGAGCTGCAGTCCGACGTAAGCTCCCAGATGCTTAAAAACGATAAGAACGAAGAAACCGAGAGCTCCGTTTGCAAAGAATTTGAAAACGCTTCGCATCCTTGACGTGAAGATGACGCAGAGGAGTGCGAGCGCACCGGCAAAAAGAGCCGCTATCGCGGCTTTGATCATTATGCTCATATCCTTTCCTCCGTTCTGCGCCTTCTGCGGGATGCAGTCTCAGCAGCCCTGAAGGCGGCGCTTTTCTCCCTCGCGTCTCCAATCAGGCGGGAATAGCGAGCGTCGAGCGCGTTTATCCTGTATATTGTCTCGTCTATGAGCCCGGGATCCGTCGCTCCGTTAAAGCATACGTAAGCGTCGTCGAGCTCCCGCTTGGTCTGCTCCAGCTTTGTCTTGACTTCTCCGAGCTGCAGACGGTATGCCTCCGCAAGCTTTTTCGCGCTTCTTTTCGATAGCTCCATACCTTAAGCTCCTTTATCTCCTATTACTCATATTCTATTCATCTTGAGGCAAGCTTAAACCTCCGGACGGACAGAGTCCTCATTTATAAACACGGTATTTCAAGAACTTGATTTGTAACCTTTTATATGATATAATTGACCACAATATATAGTGCCGTATTATACGGTCATACTTCTTTGGCGCTCTGCGCGGGAGGAAACATGGCTTCTAAAACGCAAGAATACGGAAACGAGAGCATATCGGCTCTGAAGGGGGCCGACAGAGTCCGCAAGCGCCCGGGCGTCATCTTCGGATCGGACGGGATCGAGGGCTGCGAGCACGCCGTTTTTGAAATTCTCTCCAACTCCATCGACGAGGCCCGCGAGGGCTACGGCGACGTTATCATTCTTACCAAATTTGAGGACGGCTCCATCCAGGTCGAGGACTTCGGACGCGGCTGCCCCGTCGACTATAACCCCGTCGAGAAGCGCAACAACTGGGAACTCGTTTTCTGCGAGCTCTATGCCGGCGGCAAATATGACAACGACGATGGGGAAAACTACGAGTATTCGCTCGGTCTGAACGGGCTTGGTCTCTGCGCGACTCAGTATGCCTCCGCTTACATGGACGTAACGGTCTGGCGCGATGCCAAAAAATACACGCTGCGTTTTGAAAAGGGCGAGAATGTCGGCGGACTTTCGTCGGTCGATGAGAGCAAGAAGCGCACCGGTACTCTCATAAAGTGGCTTCCGGATATCGAGGTCTTCACGGATATAAACATTCCCGACGAGTACTTTGTCGACGTCCTGAAAAAACAGGCAGTCGTAAACGAAGGGATCACGTTCCGCCTCAGGATCCAGAAAGGCGCCTCGTTTGAGACGACGGATTTCAAATATGAGCACGGCATCGTCGATTACGTGACAGAGATAGCCGGAAGCGATCCGCTGACCCAGCCATACTATATCGAGAGCGAGCGCAGAGGACGCGACCGCGAGGACAAGCCCGAATACAAAGTCAAAATGGCGGCTGCTTTCTGCTTTTCCAATCGCGTCAATCTCATCGAGTATTACCATAACTCCTCCTGGCTCGAGCACGGCGGCGCGCCGGAGCGCGCGACGAGGACTGCATTCGTCTCGGCTGTGGACGCATATCTTCGCAAGCAGAACAAGTATCAGAAAAACGAATCTAAAATAGGCTTTGCCGATATTGCTGACTGCCTTATACTTGTCACAAACTGCTTCTCGACGCGCACGTCCTACGAAAACCAGACCAAGAAGGCGATCACCAACAAGTTCATCCAGGACGCGATGACGGACTTTTTCAAGGAAAAGCTCGAAATATACTTCATCGAGAACAAGGCGGAAGCCGACCGCATCGCCGAACAGATCCTTATAAACAAGCGCAGCCGCGAGACGGCCGAAAAGGCCAGACTGAACCTCAAAAAGAAGCTCGCGGGAAGCGTAGATATCACAAACCGCATCCAGAAATTCGTCGACTGCCGCACGAAGGACGTCGGCCGCCGCGAGCTTTATATCGTTGAGGGCGATTCGGCTCTCGGTTCCTGCAAGCTTTCGCGAGACGCCGAATTCCAGGGCATCATGCCTGTCCGGGGCAAGATACTGAACTGCCTCAAGGCCGATTACGATAAAATATTCAAGAGCGAGATAATAACCAATCTCATCAAGGTCCTCGGCTGCGGCGCCGAGGTCAAGGGCAAGCATTCAAAGGAATTGAGCGCTTTTGACATTGACGCCCTTCGATGGAGCAAGGTCATCATCTGCACCGACGCCGACGAGGACGGATACCAGATAAGGACTCTTATTCTGACCATGCTGTACAGGCTGACCCCGCA
>JAEFAK010000063.1 GCA_016287555.1 Oscillospiraceae bacterium | reverse complement strand
GAGACAGTCGCGTTCTCGCCGCGTCCCTTGACGCAGGAGAAGACGCCCTTCCACTTGTTGACGTAGATCGGGTTGTTGGAGCCGGCCTCTTCAAGAGTGGGGCTCATGTAGGCGTCGGGAGCGTTCTTGTCCAGACGGGTGAACCACTCTTCCTGAATGCCGCGGATGATGGAGTACTTGCGCCAGTTGAGGGAGGGGATCATCAGGACGTAGCCTCCGGTGACGTCGCCGCCGAAGTAGCCGTAGCGCTCAATGATGAAGACCTTCGCATCGGGGTTGGCACGGGCAGCCGCGACAGCAGCGGAGTGACCCGCGGCGCCGCCGCCTACGACGAGGACGTCGCAGGAACCGTACACGTTGAGTTCATTTGATGTTTCGATGTACTTTTCGCTCATGTTATTCTTCCTTTCCAGTTTGTTTTAGTTTGATTGTATATATTTTAGCAAACGTTTATTAATATATCAAGTGAATTGAAACGAAATTCACAAAAAAAGAAAGCGAAATGCGCATGCATTCCGCTTTCAGTCTGTTATGAGTCAGGGAGTAGTGGAGGGCTCCGGAGAGGGAACGGGCGACGGGGAGGGTTCCGGAGAGGGGGAGGGCGCGGGCGTCGGGTCGTACGGAAGCTCCGTTCCGGGCACGCGGACAGCGCCGTAGTAATACGTCGTATAGTACCAGTCTGTCATGTTGCTGAGGATGACAGAGCCCTTGGCGCTGGAGGAATGGATGAACTGGTCGTTTCCGACGTAGATGCCGACGTGCTCTATCGAAGAGCTGTAATTGGAGCAGAAGAAGACCAGATCGCCTTTCTTCAGATCGGCCTTGTTGACGGGACTGCCGTTATGCCACTGCTGGGAGGCCGTCCTGTTGAAGGTATCAAAGCCGTATTTCTTATAGAACATGAAGTAGGTGAAGCCGGAGCAGTCGAAACCGTTCTCGTCAGAGCCCGCGTATTTGTACGGGTAATTGAGATAAGTAAGGGCGTCCTCGACTATCTTCTCGCCGACGGTTATGCCTGCAGCGGGAGTCTGGCCCGGATCGGGAGATGGCGTCGGAGTCTGGCCGGGATCGGGAGACGGCGTCGGCGTCTGACCGGGATCGGGAGACGGAGTCGGGGTCTGGCCCGGATCGGGCGACGGAGCCGGAGTCTGCCCGGCGTCGGGAGAAGGCGAGGGAGCCGGAGTCTGGCCAGGATCAGGCGACGGCTGCGGAGCGAGAGCCGGAAGCGGCTCTACGGTCACCTTGACATACTTGCCGAAGACGTATCCGACTCTGCCGTTATAATCGACCTTATACCAGTCGCCGGACTTTTCGAGCGCCTTGACCGTGTCGGTCGTATACAGGTACGTGATAACGCCGGCAGAGAGCGACGGACCCGTGCGAAGACGGACGCCGTTGCCGGTGATGTTCGCCTTTCCGGAGGTGAAGTTGAGCTCCGGAGGAAGATCAACGTACTTGGTGTGCATATAGCCGATCTTGTCGCCGATCTTGACCTGATACCAGTTGGTATTAGGCTGTGCGAGCACCTCGACGTGAGTTCCGCGCTTGTAGACGTTGATGACGGATGAATCGGTGGAGGGAGTTTCGCGGAAGTTGATCCAGGACGCGGTAACGACGCCTGTGGCGGCGAAGGCCGTGACGGCGAGAGCGACAAGGATCGATATCGTAAGGAGCAGAACGATTGTTTTTTTCTTCATATCTTCTCCCGGCCGCGCGGAGCGGCCGCCGCGTTTCGGATACGCGGCCAAACCATGATTAGCGGCCCGAAAGGGCGCGGGCAAGCCAGACCTCGGCCACGTCGATCGCGCTGTAGAGACCGTCCTTTTCGGTCTTTTTCACTACGCGGTCGCGCGACTTTATGTCCGGGTCGGTGAGCTGGAGCTGAACGCTGACCTTCTTGGCGAGTGTGATATCCTTGACGGGCTCGCTGTCAAGGATCTGGAGCATGATGATGTATTTGTCGGACATGCGCCCGTAATATATGAGATTGTCCTTGCGCATGAGGGGAACGCCCTTATACTCGAGAACTTCCTTTTTTGCAGCTGCCATTTCTATCCTCCAAATCAGGGTGTTGCAGATCGTAACACGTCATTAATCTTTTCAAACTTCTCTGAACTACTATTATACGGTACATTTGTCAAAATTACAAGGGCTTGAAGATATAAAAAGAACTCCGGAGCGCTTTGCGCGCTCCGGAGCGTCCGTTTTATTTGCTCAGATAGCTTATCACGAGCTCCTGCAGCAGCTCATCCCGGTCGAGCTTGCAGATGAGCGTCCGCGCATTGTTGTAGTTCGTGATATAGGTCGGGTCCTCGGTCACGATATAACCTACGAGCTGATTGATGGGGTTGTAGCCCTTGATTAGCAGGGCGTTGTAAACAGTCGTAAGTATCTCCTTGATCTGAAGACCGGAGTCGACGACTTTGAATTTTCTTGTCAGTTCATCCATCCTGATTCCTCCCATCTCATCGGCATGACCACAGTAGTTTATTATTCTCGTATAAATTATATAACCGGGAACAGGGGGTGTAAAGTAACAATTGTATTACATCGAATGTCAGCGGATCTTCGCTCCGAGCTTTTCCTCGAGCTTTTTGAGGATGTTGGCGAGAGCGGGGTCGATATCCGCGTCCGTGAGGCTGCGCGCGTCGTCGCGGAACTCCAGCGAGAAAGCGACGCTCTTGCTGCCCGCGGGGATGGGAGCGCCCTTATAGACGTTGAAGAACTCGACGAGCCTGAGGAGCTTTCCGCCGGCCTCGGCGATGCAGTTTCCGAGCGAAGCGACGGTCACCTCATCCGGGCAGACGACGGCGAGATCGCGGAATACGGCGGGGAAGCGCGGGAGCGGCTCATAGGAGGGTTCGCCGGCGCGGCAGTCGAACATGACTTCGAAGTTCAGTTCGGCGGCCCAGACCTCCTGACCGACGTCGTACGCAGCGGCGACCTCGGGGTGCACCTGACCGAAAATGCCGACGGTCCTGCCGCCGCAGAAGATTTTCGCGCAGCGTCCGGGATGCCAGGAGGGATCGTCCTTGACCGCCTCGAAGGTGACGGGTCCGACGCGCATGGAATCGAGCAGGAGCTCGACGTCGCCCTTGAAGGAGAAGAAATCGAGCTTTTCGTCGTAACCGCCGAAAACGAGCGTCTTTATCTCGTCGGGAAGCACGTTCCCGTTCGGGAGGTATATCTTCTTTAGCTCGTAGAGACGGACGTTTTTGTTGCGGAAGCTGTAATTTGTCCTGAGGCATTCCATCAGCGAGGGGAGCATGGTCGTGCGCATGACGGAGGTGTCCTCGCCGAGCGGATTCTGGATGAGCAGCATGTTCCTGCGCGGATCGTCGGAGGCCATGCGGATCCTGTCGCACGCGGTCGGGCTTATGAACGCGAAGGTCAGCATCTCCGAATAGCCCATGCCGCGCATGAGAGTGCCGACGCGGCGCTCGGCGGCCTGCTTCGGGGTGAGACCGCCCTCCGCGACGTCGCCTCTGGGCAGGGTGGGCTCTATCCTGTCGAAGCCGTAGAAGCGGGCGATCTCCTCCGCGACGTCGGAGTAGTGAACAACGTCAGCGCGCCAGGAGGGAACGGTCATCACGTCGCCCTCGAAAGTGAATCCGAGGTCCCTGAGGATCCTGACCATCTCGTCGCGACCCAACGCGGTGCCGAGGAGCCTGTTGACGTGGTCGACCTCGAGGGGAAGCTTCGTGGGCTTATAGGGTACGGGAAAAACGTCTATCGTGCCGTCGACGACCTCGCCGGCGCCGAGCATCTCGACGAGCTCGCAGGCTCTGTCGACTGCGGGAACGGTCGCGAGGATATCGAGGCTCTTCTCGAAGCGGGAGGAGGCTTCCGTGCGCATGCCGAGCGCGAGCGCCGTCTTGCGGACGGATACGCCGTTGAAGTTGGCCGATTCGAAGACGAGCTCCTTCGTGTTTTCGGTTATCTCGCTGTTGAGGCCGCCCATGACGCCCGCAAGGCCGATGGCGCGCTGCTCGTCGGCAATGACTATCATATCGGGCGTGAGATCGCGGGCCCCGCCGTCGAGAGTCTCCATCTTTTCGCCCTCGAAGGCGCGGCGGACGATGATCCTGTTGCCCGTGACGCAGGCGCGGTCGAAGGCGTGCATCGGCTGGCCATACTCGAGCATGACGTAGTTGGTGATATCGACTATGTTGTTTATCGGGCGCACTCCCGAAGCGCGAAGACGCTCGCGCAGCCAAGCGGGGGAGGGCTCGATCTTTATGTTCCTGACGACGCGCGCGGTGTAGCGCGGGCAGAGGTCGGGATCGCGGACCTCCACGCTGAGGTAATCCCCGACGCTGCCGCCGCTGCCCTTTACGACGGGATCGTGCAGCTTCAGCTCGGTGCCGAACGTGACGGCAGCCTCGAGCGCGAGGCCGCGGACGGAGAGGCAGTCGGGCCTGTTGTTGGTGATCTCGAATTCCACGACGGTATCGTCGAGACCGAGTACTTTCTTAATGTCGTCGCCGGGCTTGCACTCTTCCTGAAGGATGAAGATACCGTCGGCTATGGCGTAGGGATAGTCGTTGACGGTCAGGCCGAGCTCGCCGAGAGAGCAGAGCATGCCGAGAGACTCGACGCCGCGGAGCTTGCCGTTGCTGATCCTGACGCCGCCTGCGAGGGTGGATCCGTCGAGCGCGGCGGGGACGAGATCGCCCTGCCTGACGTTCTGCGCGCCGGTAACTATCTGGAATCTGCCGCGCGGGCCGCAGTCGACCTGGCATACCCAGAGATGATCGGAGTCAGGGTGGCGCTCTATCGCGTCGACACGGCCTACGACTACGTTGTCTATCTCTCCTCCGGGTATCTCGTATCCCTCGACCTTGGAGCCGGAGAGGGTCATCCTCTCGCAGAACTCGCGGTCCGGAGCGTCTATGACAGTGAACTCATTGAGCCATTTTCTTGAAAGCTTCATTTTCTGATCCCCCTTCTCAGAACTGGCCGAGGAAACGCACGTCGTTCTCGTAGAGAAGACGCAGGTCGCTTATGTTGAACCTGCGCATCGCCATGCGCTCGAGGCCTACGCCGAAGGCAAAGCCGGAATAAACGTCAGGGTCTATGCCGCATCCGGCGAGGACGCGGGGGTGGACCATGCCCGCGCCGAGGAGTTCTATCCAGCCCTCGCCCTTGCAGACGCGGCAGCCCTCGCCGTGGCATTCGAAGCACTGGATATCCACCTCGCAGGAGGGCTCGGTGAACGGGAAATGGTGCGGACGGAAACGGGTCACGGCCTCGGGGCCGTACAGACGCTTGACGAGAGTGTTGAGCGTGCCCTTGAGATCGCCCATCGTGATGCCCTTGTCGACGACGAGGCCCTCCATCTGGTGGAATATGGGCGAGTGCGTCGCGTCGACCTCGTCCTTGCGGTATACGCCGCCGGGAGAGATGATGCGGATGGGAGGCTTTGTGCTCTCCATGACGTGCACCTGCACGGGAGAGGTCTGCGTACGCAGGCAGACGCTGTCGTCGTCGGTCAGATAGAAGGTGTCCGACCTCTCGCGGGCGGGATGCCCGTCGGGCGTGTTGAGCTTGGTGAAGTTGTACTCGGAGAGCTCGACCTCGGGCCCTTCGGCCACGGTAAAGCCCATGCCGGTGAATATGTCGACGGCCTCGTCCCACACTATGGCAAGAGGGTGCTTTTTGCCGAACGTTTTCCTGGCGCCGGGGATCGTAACGTCGACGGCCTCGAGCGCGAGCTTCTGCTCCATCAGTCTGCGCTTGAGATCGGAAGCCTTGGACGCGATGGCGTCCTCTATTTTGCCTCTGACCTCGTTCGCGAGCTGGCCCATGACGGGACGCTCGGCCGGATCGAGCCCGCCCATACGCTTGAGAACGGCGGTCAGTTCTCCCTTTTTGCCGAGGTATTTGACGCGGAGCGCTTCGAGCGCTTCGGTGTCGATGACGCCTTCTATGGCCTCGAGCGAGGCACGGCGTATCTCCTCAAGAGTTGCTCTCATCGGAATGATCATCCTCCGTAGTTTATTGCTGTAACAGTTTGCTTCAGTATCTATTAACAATACCACGGCGGCGTAATTAATGCAACAGAAAAAAGAACGGAAAGCACGCCCGCCGGCCGCCGCCGTCACAGTGGCATAATAAATTGACTAAACACCTGCCATGTTTTATAATCTATAGCGTAATCCGCAAATAAACGGAAATGCAGGTGAAACTATGAACACATACAACGACACTTTCGTAGAGCATATCGTCCGGCGCAAACGTGGCGGGGCAGAACTGCTCATGAAGATAGGATACGTCGTCCTCGCTCTGATACTCATAGGACTCGCGTACTGGTTCCTGACGTCGTTTTTCCCGTTCTTCTTCGCCGTTATACTCATCCTTCTCTTCTTTGCGTTCAAGTATACAGTCAAGGAATTCGAATATTCGTTCATCAACGGTGACGTTGACATAGACCGTATCGACGGAAAGCGCAAAAGGAAGACGGTCCTCTCCGTGAACTGCCGGGAGATAAGAACGATGGCCCCGTGCGAAAAGGGAACGGAGGTATCCGGCGACTTCACGCAGACGTTCGACTTCTCGGAGGGCAGGGGCTGCCCCGGACGCTGGTATTTCACAGTGGAGCGCGAGGACGAAACGCGTCTGCTTGTGTACTTCTCGCCCAACGAACGCCTTCTCAACGCCTTCAAGCTCTATCTCGGAAGAAAAATGGACTACGTCGCGACCAGCACGGAGGAAGAATGATACTTACGACGGGAGCGATGCAGCGCGAGGCCGACAGACACGCCATAGAGGATCTGGGCGTTCCTTCGACGCTGCTCATGGAACGGGCCGCCAGGGCTCTGGCCGCCGAGGCGGCGTCCGTTTCCGCGAATAAAAGGGCTGCTGTTTTCTGCGGCGGCGGCAACAACGGAGGGGACGGCATAGGAGCCGCCCGGAGACTCGCGATCCTCGGATGGGAAGTGCGGGTGTTCCTGCTGTCGGAACGTCTCAGCGATGATTCGGCTGAGATGCTCAGGAGACTGCGTGAACTCAGACTTGACGCGGAACCCTTCAGGGACTGCGGCGAAATAAAGGACTGGCTCGGGACGTGCGGCGTCGTGATAGACGCCATGCTCGGGACCGGACTGAAACGTCCGATGGAGGGCGACTACGCGAAGGCCGCGGAGCTTATGGCGGGATGCGGGGCCGTAACGGTCTCGGCCGATATAGCGAGCGGCGTCGATTCTGATACCGGGCTCGTTCCCGGCGCGGCGGTAAGGGCCGACGTAACGGTCACGTTCGCAGCGCCAAAGATCGGGCAGTTCGTGGAACCAGGCTCCGCTTATTCGGGACGCGTCGTGACTGCCGACATAGGCATTGAGGTGCCGGATGATAGCAGGGTACGCGCCGTGGACGGCATCAGGATGCCCGCCAGGGACGAGCTCGCGCACAAGGGCGACTTCGGCAAGGTGCTGATAATCGCAGGAAGCCGCGGATACACCGGCGCTCCGGTTCTGGCCGCTTCCGCCGCCGTGCGTGCGGGCGCGGGTCTGGTTTGGCTTGGAGTCCCTGAGTGCATCTATCCGATAGTGGCCGAATCATGCGCCGAGGTAATGCCGTTCCCGCTGCCGTGCGGCGCGGACGGCGCTATAAACGAAGCGGCCGTACCTGAGATAATAAACAGACTTAAGGACGCTGACTGCGTCCTGGCGGGTCCGGGGATGCGCAGTACGGACGCCACGAGGTCAGTCATATCCGCAATACTGGACAACAGCGCAGTGCCCGCCGTTTTAGACGCGGACGCGCTGAACGCCGTCTCCGGCGATGTGAGTATTCTCAGGAAGGCGCGCAGCGCGGTGATCACCCCGCACGCTGGCGAATTCGCACGGCTGGGCGGCTCTGTCGAAGGCGGACGCGTCGCCG
This sequence comes from Oscillospiraceae bacterium, assembly GCA_016287555.1. GTDB lineage: Bacteria > Bacillota > Clostridia > Oscillospirales > Oscillospiraceae > RGIG7949. The sequence continues at coordinate 1,327 of JAEFAK010000063.1, read as the reverse complement.
GCGCGCTGGAGCTCGCTTCAGCGACGGGAGCCGCTGTCGTTCTGAAGGGCCACACTACCGTAACGGCCTTTCCTGACGGCGACGTCTTCGTGAACACGACGGGAAACGCAGGCATGGCCTGCGGGGGCAGCGGAGACGTCCTCTCCGGCGTTGCTGCCGCTCTTTCCGCCAGATTCGATCTGAAAACCGCCGTTCCATCGGCAGTATGGCTCCACGGCAGGGCCGGAGATCTTGCCGCCGCGGAACTGGGCGAGGATTTCATGAAACCGACCGACGTGACGGAACGTCTGTCCGCCGCGTTTGAGGAAACGTACTGACTTTCAGCCGACGATCAGAGGAAAAGAATGGACAGACGTGAGATGCGATGCTGGGCGGAGATATCTCTGGACAGCTTCGAGCACAACTACAGATCGATTCGGGCGCGCCTTCCCGAAGGATGCCGTTTTCTCGGAGTCGTTAAGGCCAACGCATACGGACACGGCGCGGTCAAAGTGGCGCGCAGGCTCGAGAAAGCGGGAGCGGACTATCTGGCCGTGGCGTACATAGAGGAAGCCATCGAGATTCGCGAAGCCGGCGTCGGGATCCCCGTGCTTATACTGGGAAGAACGCCTCCGCAGTACGCACGGGACGTTATCGAATACGGGCTGACGCAGGCTGTCACCGACCTTGAGACCGCACGCGAGTACTCGCTCGCGGCGGAAGAAGAGGGAAGACGGATGCTGTGCCACATAAAGCTCGACAGCGGCATGGGGAGACTCGGTTTCCGGACTTCGAGGGACGGTGAAGCCATATGCGAGGCCGCTTCGCTGAAAGGACTCGACGTCGAAGGGGCGTTCACACATTTCGCGGTCTCAGACGAAGATGATGAGGAGTTTACGCGCTCCCAGTTCGCTTCGTTCACGGCTGCCGCGGACATCATCGAGAAAGCCTGCGGGAAACCGCTTGAAATAAGGCATTGCACCAACAGCGGCGCGATGATAAAATATCCTTGGACTTATTGCGGCATGGTGCGTCCGGGAATACTTCTCTACGGCTATTATCTCTGCGCGGAAACGGGAGGCATCGACGTTCGTCCCTGCATGTGCCTGAAGACACGTGTGGTGCAGGTCAGGGAAATGAAAAAAGGCGAGACGGTCAGCTACGGCAGGAACTGGTCCGCGCCGCGTGACTCCGTGATCGCGGTGCTGTCCGCCGGATATGCTGACGGGCTGCCGCGCGCGGCCTCCGGGAAGGCCGAGGTCCTGATACGGGGTAAACGGGCTCCTCTGGTGGGAAACATATGCATGGACATGGTGATGGCGGGCGTGACGGGCATACAGGGATGCGC
>JAEFAK010000062.1 GCA_016287555.1 Oscillospiraceae bacterium | reverse complement strand
AGCAGATAGTTTTCGCCGGACGCTCCAACGTCGGCAAATCGTCCGTCATAAACCGCCTGCTCGGCAGGAAGAATTTCGCCCGCGCGAGCGCGACGCCGGGGAAGACCGCGCATATAAACTATTTTCTCATCGATGAGCAGGTCTATCTCGCCGACCTGCCCGGCTACGGGTACGCGAAGGTGCCCGACGCGGAAAAGCTCCGCTGGGCAAAGCTCATGGAGAGTTATTTCGAGCGCACCGACCTCATCAGCGCGGGCGTCCTCATCGTCGATCTGCGCCATAAGCCGACCGCGGACGACGTCATGATGGCCCGGTGGTTCCGGGACGTCGGATGTCCGCTCGTCGTGCTCGCGAACAAATCCGACAAGTGCAAAAAAAGCGAGATAGCGGGGAACGCGGAGCTCATCCGCGAGACCCTCGGCCTCACCGAGGGCGACGAGCTCATCGTCTTTTCCGCCGAAAAGGGCGAGGGGCGCGACCGCCTCGCAGCCGCGATCGAAGCTATCGTCTGATACCATGCTCTCATTCGGTCAAGTCATAAAAAACCTTGATTGGTCATATCTGCTCAAGCTGCTCGTATCGGTCGTCCCTGCTCTCATCTGCATAAGCTTCCATGAGATGTGTCACGGGCTCGCGTCCTATGCCCTCGGAGATAAGACTGCCAAGACGCAGGGACGCATATCCATGAATCCGCTCCGGCATATCGACCCCATCGGCCTGCTGATGCTCGTCATATTCAAGTTCGGCTGGGCGCGCCCCGTGAGCGTCGATATGCGATATTTCCGCCATCCGAAGCGCGATATGGCGCTAACGGCGCTGGCAGGCCCGGTTTCTAACTTCGTTCTGGCTGTTTTCGTGCTCTTCGTCCGCGGCGCCCTGACCTTCTGGCTCTATGACAAGTCGTGGGGCAGGACGGTCATCGAGCTGCTGGACATGACGGCGTACCTGAGCGTAGGCCTCGGCATTTTCAACTTCATCCCCATCCCGCCGCTCGACGGCTCGAAGGTACTCTTTTCGCTCCTGCCGGACAGCGCTTATATGAAGCTCATGCGCTACGAGCGCTACGGGATGATCCTTCTCATAATCCTCGCGCTGACGGGCGTCATTTCGCGCCCGCTCGGCGCCGCGTCGGAGTTCGTTTTCGACGGATTATTCAATTTCGCGCGCTGGGGATATAAACTCATCGCCGCGATCGCTGGGAGGTGACCATCATTCCCGATCTGACTTTCCGGCTCGAGGGAGTGGTGCGCTCCCGCGGGGACATGGAGGACTTCGAGGGGCCGCTCGCCCTCATCCTCCAGCTTCTGAGCAAGAACAAAATAGAGATATGCGACGTCAAGATATCGCTCATCCTCGACCAGTACCTCGCGTGGATGAACGAGATGCGCTCCATGGACCTTGAGATAACGAGCGAGTTCATGGAGATGGCGTCCCATCTGATGTATATCAAGGCCCGTACGCTGTTGACCGGCGACGAGGAGCCGAGCGAGCTGGAAACGCTCCGAAGCTCCCTCATGACTCTGAAAAACAGGGAGTACTATGCCCGCATAAAGGAGCAGCTTGAGTGGTTCGCGCGCCGCGCGCAGGCCGGATTCACGACCTTCGCCAGAGCTCCGATCGAGCTCAAGGGCGCGGGGCTCTACAGATACAGCCATGAGCCCTCAGAGCTCGCCGCAGCCATGGCGCAGCTTGCCGACCGCACGGACGGCAGCGGAGCGCCCGCGCCGGGTATAGTTATGCCGACCCGCGTGACCTACCCGCTCGGACAGAAGACCGAGGAACTGCTGACGAGCCTGCGCGACCGGGGAAAGATGACCCTGCGCGAGGTGTTCGCCGCCTGCGGCGACAGATCCGAGCTCGTCGCCTCGTTCATCGCCGTCCTCGAGATATGCAGGAGCGGCGCGGCCGAGCTTACGGAGACCGAAAACGGCTGGGAGATGGCGTTCGTGCCGTCCGCGGCCGGAAGGGAAGAAGCGAATGAAGATCGATAACATGCTTGAAGCCGTGCTCTTCGCGTGCGGCGATCCCGTGCCCGTGGAGCGCCTGTGCGCGCTGCTCGGCGCGGACGAGAGCGAGATAGAGGAAGCGGCGACCCGCCTTGCGGACCAGTACAGCTTCGATGAGCGCGGCATGCGCGTCATAAGGCTTGAAAAGTCCTACCAGATGGTGACTGCGCCCGAGTGCTACGAGGTCGTGCGCCTCGCGCTGGAGACGCGCCGCCCGCCGAGGCTGACGCAGGCAGCCCTCGAGGTGCTTGCCATAATCGCCTACTATCAGCCCGTTACCCGCACCTATATCGAGCAGGTGCGCGGGGTGGACAGCTCGTATACCGTCGGCGTGCTGACTGACCGCGGCCTCATAGAGCCCTGCGGAAGGCTGGACGTTCCCGGCCGCCCGATGCAGTTTCGGACGACGGACACCTTCCTGCGCTCGTTCGGCCTGAAGAGCCTCGAGGAGCTGCCGCCCATAGGCGATATAAAGCCCGACGAGGAGCAGCTTTCGATCGAGAGCGCCATCGAGGCGCTGACGCAGGGCGAGGCCAAAGCTCAGATCGACGCTCCGGAGCAGGGTGAAGACAAGTGACGGCGCTCTGGATCATTCTCGGGATAATCGCGTTCATTGCCCTGCTCATGCTCCTGAGAGCGGGAGTGAAGGCCGAGATAGCCGAGGGCGGGACGACGGTCGATATCAAATACGGCCCCTTCCGATTCAGAATAATCCCGGCGAAAAAAGGGAAGAAAAGAAAAGCTGAGAAGAACAAGGAAGAGGAAGAGAAGAAGCCCAAAAAGGGCGCGTCCGCCGGCAGAGTCCTCGAGATAGTTCGCCTCGTTTCCGACGCGCTCGGCAGGCTGAGGCGCAAGCTGACCATAGACAGGCTCGAACTCAGCGTCGTCTACGGCAGTGAGGACGCCGCGGGAACGGCCGTGGCCTACGGAGCGGCCTCCGCCGTGATGGGGACGATAGTGCCGCTTATAGAAAACTCATTCAAGCTCAAAAAGCGTGATTTCAGCATAACTCCCGTATTTGACAGGAAGACGCTCGAGGTGCTGCTGCGCGCGCAGGTTTCCGCCGCGCTCGGCAGTCTCGTATGGATAGGGCTCGTCATGTTCGTGAAGCTGATGGGCTCGAAAAGCAAGTGATAATGTATGAATGAAAGAAACGGAGGATATAATATGGATAAGCATCCTATCGGCAGCCTGATGGAGACGACCATGGCCAAGCTTCGCGACATGGTGGACGTCAATACGATAATCGGCACTCCCGTGACCACACCCGACGGAGTCATGCTCATTCCCGTGTCCAAGGTGAGTTTCGGCTTCGCTTCCGGCGGCTCCGACTTCGCTTCCAAAAACCAGAAGGACGGCGGAGACAACGCCTTCGGCGGCGGCAGCGGCGCCGGCGTGACCATCACCCCGACAGCGTTCGTCATCATCAAGGACGGAACGGTCCGCCTGCTCTCGGTCGAGGGCAATACGTCCGATCCCGTCATGAAGGTCATCGATTCCATCCCGACCGTTATCGACAAGGTCAAGGAGCTCATTCCCGAGAAGAAGGAAGACTGACAGATAGCCAAAAAAGCCACATATCCGCTCAGATTTGCCGCACATATCGCCGCCGCCGCGATCCTGCTCGCGCTCATTCCCGCCCCCGCGAGGGCGGAAGCGCCGGATAACGGCGCGGCGAGCGCGTTCCTCTATGAGATGAACACGGGGAGCGTGCTCTATGAAAAGAACGCCGACGAGAGAAGGCTAATAGCCAGCCTCACGAAGATAATGACGGCGCTCGTCGTCCTTGAGAGGACGGACCCGGAGGAGAAGGTGTGCGTGCGGCCCGAATGGACGGACGTGGAGGGCTCGAGGATGGGGCTCGTTCTCGGCGAGACGCTGACGGTCCGCGATCTGCTGTACGGTCTGCTGCTTGAGTCCGGCAACGACGCCGCGCTCGCCCTCGCGGGTCACTGCGCGGGAAGCGCAGGAGCCTTCGCCGGGCTGATGAACGGGAATGCCGCGGAGCTCGGCCTGTCTTCGACGCGCTTTGAAAACCCCCATGGGCTCGACGGCGCAGAGCAGTATTCCTCCGCGCGCGACCTTGCCGCGCTCACGGCTGCCGCGATGTCGAACGAGACGTTCGCCGCCATAGTCGGGACGCGATCTGCGGTCGTCGGCGGCAGGACGCTCCTTAACCATAACAAGTTGCTCGATATGTACGAGGGCTGCGTCGGCGTCAAGACCGGCTATACGGACGCCGCCGGCAGGACGCTCGTCTCCTGCGTCGAGCGGGAGGGCATGCGCCTTATCTGCGTTACGCTCTGCGAGGGGAACGACTGGAACGACCATATGGCGCTGTGCGTCTGGGCGCTCGATTCGTTCGAGCTTGCCGAACCGCTCAGGGCTCTCGCCGTCCCCGCGATGCCTGTCATATCGGGGGAACAGACGTCCGTCGCGCTCGTTCCGGAACGGAGCTGCCGCGTGCTCTGCCCGAGGGGCAGCGAGGTCAGCGTCAGCCTTGAAAGGGGAAGCTTCATCTATGCTCCCGTGAAGCGGGGAGAGACGGCGGGAAAGGCGCGTGTTTTCGTAAACGGCGAGGAGGCCGACTGCGTGCCGCTCGTATGCGCCTGCGAAGTCGCACTCGACCGCGACGTTCCGCTGACGGCATGGGAAAAGATCAAATGGGCGTGGTATCTCGCCAACAGGAACACGCCCTATTCATATCCGATAATGTGAGGTAAGAGACTTGGAGAGAGTGCAGAAGCTCTTGAGTCAATACGGAGTCTGCTCGCGCAGGGAGGCCGAAAAGCTCATCCTCGCGGGCAGGGTAACGGTCGGCGGCAGGCCTGCCGAGCTCGGCCAGAAGGCCGAACCGGAGCAGGTCAGAGTCGACGGCCGCCCGCTCGGGGCAAACACCGATCGGGTTTACATAATGTTAAACAAGCCCCGCGGCTACGTCACGACCGTAAAGGACGAGGCTGGCCGCAGGAACGTCGCCGATCTCGTCGCTTCCTGCGGAACGAGGGTATATCCCGTAGGCCGGCTCGACATGGCGTCCGAGGGGCTGCTGCTCATGACCAACGACGGTGAAGTGACCAACAAGCTGACCCACCCGCGCTACGGCATGACGAAGGTCTACCACGTCCGCGTGGAGGGGGAGGACCCCTTCGCCGCGTGCTCGGAGATGGCGCGGGGGATAACCTACGAGGGCGTGGACTACAGCCCCGCGAAGGCTTCCGTCCTTGAGCGCGAGGGAAGCAGGGCCCTGCTCGAGGTGACAGTCGCCGAGGGGAAAAACCGCGAGGTGCGCCGGATGTGCGAGGCCTGCGGGCTCTCTGTCAGGCGCCTCGTGCGCGTCGAGGAGGGGAAGCTCTCCCTCGGCAGGCTCGCCAGCGGGAAGTGGCGCTATCTGACCGCCGAGGAGATAGAGTATCTGAAAAGCCTTTGAAATGAACATCGCATGCATATCTGCAGGCAAATTTGCAGGATTTATTGCTTTTTCTTGCAAATTTACTTGCAGATTTCATTTTTTAGATATAAAATACATAGGCTTCGCCGAAATACGAAGGAAATCACTTAAAAATGAAAGGCAGCCTGCGGGCTGTGAAGAAAAATGGACAAGGACATACTTTCGCTCATCGAGGCCTCGAAGGGGAGTTTTTCAAAGGGACAGCTCCGCATCGCCTCTTTCATAGAGCAGAATTTCGATAAGGCGGCGTTCATGACGGCGTCCAAGCTCGGCGAGACGACCGGCGTCAGCGAATCGACGGTCGTGCGCTTCGCCTCCGAGCTCGGCTTCGAGGGCTACCCGGAGATGCGCCTCGCGCTGCAGGAGATGATACGCAACCGCCTGACCTCCGTCCAGCGCATGGAGGTCGCCAAGAACGTCATCGGCACGCGCGATGTGCTGACGGCGACGTTTCAGGCGGACATGGAGAAGATACGCCTGACGCTCGAGAGCGTGGATAAGGAGAGCTTCGAGCTCGCCGTCAAAAAGATCATCGGGGCAAAGCGCATCTTCATCCTCGGCACACGAACATCCGCCGCGCTCTCAATGTTCATGGGATATTACTTCAATCTCATGTTCGAAAACGTGCGCGTCCTATATGAAAGCTCCAATTCCGAGATATTCGAGCAGATACTCCGCATCTCGCCCGACGACCTGCTGATAGGCATCAGCTTCCCGCGTTATTCCAAGAGAACGATCAAGGCCGTACGGTATGCCAAATCCTCCGGCGCGACCGTCATCGGCATAACCGACGCCGCGACCTCTCCGCTGGCTAGGCTCGCGGATATCTCGCTGCTTGCCAAGAGCGACATGGTCTCGTTCGTCGATTCGCTCGTGGCTCCTCTGAGCCTTATAAACGCGCTCGTCGCCGCCGTCGGCGATAAGGCCCACGACCAGCTTTTCAACACCTTCGGCAACCTTGAGCGCGTCTGGGAGGAATACGAGGTATATGAAAAGATCGAGGACTGACGTCTGCGTCGTCGGAGGCGGCGCGGCCGGCATGATGGCCGCGATAACGGCGGCTGACGCCGGGGCGGAGGTCGTGCTGCTCGAGCGGGGCGACAGGCTCGGCGCCAAGCTGCGCATCACGGGCAAGGGCCGCTGCAACGTCACCAACGACTGCTCTCCGACAGAGGTGCTCGAAAACGTGACGGGCGGCGCGAAGTTCCTCAACGCCGCCGTGCGCGGGTTCCCGCCCGAGAGAGTCATGGACTTCTTCGAGCAGGCCGGAGTCCCGCTCAAGACCGAGCGGGGAAACAGGGTTTTCCCGCAGTCCGACAGGGCCTCCGACATAGCTGAGTGTCTCGAAAGGCTCATGCGCGAGGCCGGCGTCCGGGTCGAGAATGCCCGCGCGACGGGCGTAACGCTCGAGGGCGGCGCGCTCCGCTCCGTCGAGACCCCGTCCGGGAGCGTGGAATGCTCCGCCGCCGTGATATGTACGGGCGGCCTGTCCTATCCGAAGACCGGCTCGACAGGCGACGGGTACGCCATTGCCCGCTCCGTCGGGCATACGATAGTTCCGCCGCGTGCCTCGCTCGTCCCGCTCGAATGCCGGGACGGATACTGCGAACGCATGCAGGGCCTGTCGCTCAGAAACGTGAAGATCACGCTGACGGGCTCGAAGAGCGGGAAGCTCTATGAGGAGCTCGGCGAGGCGCAGTTCACCCATTTCGGCATGACGGGTCCTCTGATACTCTCGGCCTCCGCCCACATGCGCGGCGAGGACGAGAGCTATGCCCTGCACATTGACTTCAAGCCGGGGCTCGACGCCGAGGCGCTCGACGCGCGCATCCTGCGCGACTTCTCGAAGAACCTCAACCGCGAGTTCAAAAACTCGCTGGACGAGCTTGCTCCCCGGCTTCTGATACCCGTCCTCGTGGAGCGCTCCGGCATCCCGCCGGAGACTCGCGTCAACTCCGTCACACGGCAGCAGCGCCGCGCGCTCGTCGCGCTCATGAAGGACTATTTAGTTGACATAACATCAAAAAGACCCATAGACGAAGCCGTCGTGACGGCGGGCGGCGTGGCGCTCGGAGAGATAGATCCATCCTCGATGCGCTCAAGGCTTGTTCAGGGGCTGTACTTTGCCGGCGAGGTGCTCGACCTCGACGCATATACCGGCGGCTTCAATCTCCAGATAGCCTGGTCGACGGGGAGACTCGCCGGCCTGAAGGCAGCAAAATCCATTATCGAAGGACGTAACTGACATGGATGAAAAAAAGATAAGCATCGCCATAGACGGACCAGGCGGAGCGGGCAAAAGCACGCTGGCAAAGAAGCTCGCCGAGCGCCTCGGCTGCGTCTACGTCGACACCGGAGCCATATACAGGACCGTCGGGCTCTACGTCAGACGCAGAGAAGTTTCGCCCTCGGATGCCGAGGCGGTCGAAAGGCTTCTCCCATCGCTCGATATCTCTCTGGCGTACGTCGACGGGAAGCAGCGCATGTACGCAAACGGCGAGGACGTGACGGACTTTCTCCGGACCCCGGAAATGTCCATGTACGCCTCGGCAGTGTCCGCGCTGCCGTGCGTGCGGGCGTTCCTGCTGGAAAGCCAGCGATCGCTTGCGAGAAGATACAGTGTCATCATGGACGGCCGTGATATCGGGACCGTCGTTCTGCCGGACGCGGACGTGAAGATATTCCTCACCGCCGACGAGCGTGAGAGGGCGCGCCGCCGCTGGCTGGAACTCAGGGAAAAGGGCGGGGAGGATACCTTCGAGCAGGTGCTCGCCGACCTGAAAAAGCGCGACGCGGCCGATTCATCCCGCGCGGTAGCGCCGCTCGCCGCCGCCGAGGACGCCGTAACGCTCGATACGACGGAGCTCGACCTCGACGAGAGCCTTGAGGCGATGCTTGCGATAATAGACGGGAAGCTGAACAAATGATAGTCATGGCCGAGAGCGCGGGCTTCTGCTACGGAGTCTCCCGCGCGGTGAAGCTCGCCGAGAACGCCGCCCGCGAGAGCCCGTGCTTTACGCTCAATGAGCTCATCCACAACAAGCGCGAGGTCGCGCGTCTGGAGGCGCTCGGAGTCAGGTGCGCGTCCTCCGTCGACGAGATACCCGACGGAGCCCGCGTCGTCATACGCTCCCACGGCGCCTCGCCGGAACAGTTCGCGCGTCTGGAGGCAAAGGGCTGCACGGTCGTCGACGCGACCTGCCCGGACGTCGCCAAAACGCACAGATACGCCTCCGAGCTTTCTGCGGAGGGGCGCCGCGTCGTCATAATCGGGACGGCGGATCACCCTGAGGTGCTGCTGACATGCGCATGGTGCTCCGACCCCGTCGTGGTTTCCGATGAGGAGGACGCAGAGAGCCGCCTTCCGGAGCTCATTCCGGATCAGAATACGCCCGTCGGAGTCATCTGCCAGACGACCGGAATGGAGGAACGCGTTAAAAAATGCGAAAAGTTCATAAAAAAAAGGTATACAAACGTCAAATTCTTTGATACAATATGCAAAGCTACGTCAAGACGTCAGGAAGAAGCAGAGAGGCTGGCAAAGAGGTCTGACGCGATGGTCGTGATCGGCGGCAAAAACAGCGCAAACACGCTTGAGCTCGCGAACATCTGCCGAAAGTTCTGTCCGAAGGTCTGGCTCGCAGAGAGCGCCGATGACCTTCCTTTGCCGGATGAATTGAGGAAGAACGATGTCATCGGCGTCACAGCGGGCGCATCAGCACCCGCCTGGATCATTAAGGAGGTCAGAGACAAAATGAACGATGAAACCAAAGAGATGGAGACCATGACGCCGGAGAGCGCACCCGTCGCGGAAGAGCCCGCGCCCGTCGCCGAGGCTGCGCCCGCTGAGGAGCCCGCGCCCGTTGAGGACGAGTCCGCGCTTACGTTCGACCAGCTTCTTGAGCGCAATCTCAAAACCCTGCACAACGGCGATAAAGTTACCGGTATC
>JAEFAK010000061.1 GCA_016287555.1 Oscillospiraceae bacterium | reverse complement strand
ACACGGCGAAGTCCTCGTCTACGGGATATCCATGGGCGCGTCGGCCGTCGCCTACGCGAGCACGGAGTTCCCCGCCTCGGTCAGGGCCATGGTCCATGACTGCGGCTTCATTTCCCCGCGCGGGCAGCTCATGTCCGACTGCGCCAAGAGGCATATACCCGGGCCGCTCGTCGTCCCGGTAATGGAGCTTCTCGCCCGCGTTTTCCTCGGCCTGAGGCTCGACGACCCGACGACGCGGTATCTCGCGCAGACCGGGACCCCCGCGCTTTTCCTCCACGGCGAGGCCGACCGGAGCGTCCCCTTCGCCGCGGGCAGGATCGCTTTCGCCGTCTGCGCCTCGGAAAAGGATTCCTTCTTCCTCCCCGGCGCGGGGCACACGCTCTGCTATCCCGCGGGAGGCGGAGAAGCGAAGGCGAAGCTTTTTGATCTCATCGGCAAGCACTTTCAAGATAACTAACGAATATCCCAAAGGAGAACGCCATGAATAAGTTTGCAATTGTCGCCGACTGCACCTGCGACCTGAGCGAGGAGCTCGAGGCCCGCCTCGGGGTCGACGTCCTTCCGGGGCACGTCGCCCTTCCGGACAAGACGGAGATACCCTCGCCCCGCAGATGGGAACGCTGGACCCGCGAGGAGTTTTACGCGGACCTGAAGAAGGATCCCGCCTCCTACGCGACCTCGCCGCCGAACGTCGCAGCGTTCCAGACCGCGCTTGAAAAATACGCCGCCGAGGGGACGGGCGTGCTCGCGATGACGATATCCGGCGGCATCAGCGGCACCTTCGGTTTCCTCCAGCAGGCGAAAAAGAACGTCCTCGAGAAGTACCCGGACGCCGCCATCGAATGCGTCGATACGCTGCGCTTCGGCCCCGGCTTCGGCCTCATGGTCATGCACGCGGCAGAGCAGCGCGCCGAGGGCAGGTCCCTCGCCGAGGTCGCCGCGTACTTTGCCGAAAAGCGAAACTGCTATCATCAGGCCGGCTGGCTGGACGATCTCTCCTTCGTCGCCAAGAAGGGCCGCATCTCCCATCCGAAGGCGTTCTTCGGCCAGCTCGCGGGAGTCAAGCCCATAGGCGAATTCGACTACAACGGTCTGACGACCGTCCTCGGCAAGGCCAAGGGCGCGAAGCAGGCCTACGCGGTCCTGCTCGACTACATCGAGGCGACCATAGTCGAGCCCGAAAAGCAGACGATATTCATCGCTCAGACGTGCCGCCTTCCCGCCGCAGAGCAGTATAAGAAGATGATCGAGGAGCGCTTCCGCCCGCGCGAGGTCGTCATCAACGACGTCTTCCCCGCCTGCGGGATAAACATCGGCCCCGGTCTCATGGCCGCCTACTACGTCGGCAAGCCCATATCCGCGGACCTCTCCGAGGAGCGCGCGATAATAGAGAAAGCCATAGGACAGGGGGACAAATAATGAAAAAGCTCTCGAAAAGATGGCAGTACGTCCTTTACGGCGCGGCCGGCATGGGCATCAACATGCTCAACCTCATGGTCGGCTCGTACCTGTGCAGCGCGCTGCTCGTCGGCGGCTTCGGAAAGGCCGTCATCCCGTATCAGACCTACGCCCAGCGCGACCTTATCATCCCCGCGCTGTGGGCGATCTTCGCCTTTGCCGCCAAGATAATCGACGGCATCATCGATATCCCCATGGCCTCGCTGACGGATAACCTGCGCTCCCGCTTCGGGCGCCGCCGCCCGGCGATACTCGGCGGCCTCATCCTCGTCGTCGCGGCGTATCTGCTGTTCCTCGTCATCCCCGCGAGGGGCGCGACGCTCGGCAACACGATATACTACGGCGTCATCCTCTGCGTCTTCTATTCGTTCTATACGCTCACGATGGTGACCTATTACGCGACCTTCACCGAGATAGTCGAGACCGAGGAAAAGCGCCGCAGAATCTCCAACGTCAAGTCCGTCTGCGACATCGTCTATTTCATCCTCGGCTACGTCGTCGTGCGCATGCTGCTCAACGGGCTCAACGTCCGCGTCGTGGCGCTCATAGTACTGCCGCTGGCGCTGACGATGATCATCCCGCTCTTCATGATAAAGGAGCCCAGCTCGAAAAACCTTGAAAAGACCGAGACCGTCGGGCTCTTCAAGTCCCTCGCCTGCACCTTCAAAAACAGGACCTTCATCATCTGGATGGTCGTCTACGCCTTCATGACCTTCGGCGTGCAGCTCTTCCTCGGCGGCATAAACGAATATTTCTCCTTCGTCGGGATGAACATGATATTCGTCATGGTCGCGGCCTTCGCGCCCGTCCCCTTCACGCTGCTTATCTACAACAAGCTCGTGCGCAGCCGCGGCTTCGGCTTCGCGTTCCGCTATACGCTGATAATCTATTCCGCCGGCATGCTCTGCATGTTCTTCGTCGGCCTCATGGGCGGCGGCGCGGCCAAGATGATCCTCTCCATCGTGACGGGTCTTCTGAGCTCCTTCGCCATCGGCGCGATCTTCTCCGTCGCCTACTCGATCCCCTCCCAGCTCGCGGCCGAGGAGGAGGCGAGCACCGGCGTCGCCAACTCCGCCATGTACTTCGCCGTGCAGGGCCTCTTCGCGGGCGTCGCCTCCGGCATAGCGACCGGCATCGTGCTGACGGCGCTCAAGGGCTCCGAGACGCAGAACTCCGGCGCGATGAAGTATATGACCCTCATCTGCGCTCTGGGGACGCTCGCCGCCCTCATCCTGACCTTCGCGCTGCCGAAGTCCCTCATTGACCTCGGCAACAAATCTCTCGAAAAAGGCAAAAAGGATTAAATGAAGACAAAACGCCTCAACGGCACTCTTTTTGAAAAAATGCTGCGCAACGGGCTCGCGGATCTGCGCGCCCACGAGCGCGAGATAAACGACCTCAACGTCTTCCCCGTCGCCGACGGCGACACGGGCACGAACATGTGCCTGACGGTCGAAAACGCGATAGGCTCCGCCGCGGGCAGGCCCGAGCTCTGCTTCTATCTCAAGGGGCTTTGCGAGGGGATGCTCCTCGGCGCGCGCGGCAACTCCGGCGTCATACTCTCCCAGTTTTTCAAGGGGGCGTATCTGGAGCTCCAGCGCTGCGCCGCCGCGACGCCGGGCGATCTGCGAAACGCGCTCGTCCGCGCCTACAAGGTCGCCTACGCCTCGGTCGCCAAGCCCGCCGAGGGGACGATACTGACCGTCACCCGCGAGGCCGCGGAGCATATCCGCGCCCAGGTCGACCGCTCGACGACGATAGAGACGCTGCTCTCGATGTATATCGCCGCCATGCGCAAGGTCCTGGCCTCGACGCCCGACATGCTCCCCGTCCTCAAGGAGGCCGGCGTCGTCGACAGCGGCGCGCTCGGCTTCATCGTGCTTTGCGAGGGCATGCTCAAGTATCTCTACGGGGAGGAGCTCGAGCTCGGGGAGACCCCCGAGAGGGCCGCTCCCGCCGCCTCCGGCGAGGTCATGTTCGACGAGAACAGCGCCTTCGAGGAGGGCTACTGCATGGAGTTCGTCCTGCAGCTTATGCGCGGGGCCGCCTACGACCAGCATTTCCGCCTCGACAGCTTCACGGGCGACCTGCGCGATCTGGGCGATTCGCTCGTCGCCGTGCAGGACGAAAAGCGCGTCAAGATACACATCCACACGAAAAAGCCCGCGAGGATAATCTCCCTCGCGCAGGAATACGGCGAATTCATCTCCTTCAAGCTGGAGAACATGCAGCTTCAGCACAACGAGCATCTGGCCAGAACGGCGAAAAAGCCGCTCGCGACCGTCGCCGTCGTCTCCGGCGAGGGGACGGCGAAGCTCTTCCGCGAGCTCGGCTGCGACTCCGTCATAGACGGCGGGGCGACGATGAACCCCTCCCCGCAGGAGTTCGTCAGCGCCTTTTCGTCCCTGAGCGCGGAGCTCATCGTCGTATTGCCGGACAATAAGAACGTCATCCCCGCCGCCCGGCAGGCGGCGGAGCTCAGCGGCAGGCGCGTAGCCGTCCTGCCCTCGAAGAGCATAGCCGAGGGCTATTGCGCCCTCGCCATGGACGTCGCCGACAGTCCCGACGCCGAATACCGCGTCGCGCAGATGCGCCGCGGGGTCGAGTCCGTCGTGACCGTGGCGCAGACGACGGCCTCCCGCGACTTCTCTTTCCACGACATAAGCTGCCGCAGGGGCGACGAGATAGCCCTTGCCGACGGCGAGCTCGTCTGCGTATCGAAGGACAGCCTCGACGCGCTGCGCCGCGGCCTCGCCGCCGTTGCAGACATGGACGAGCGCGAGACCTGCGTCGTTTTTCGCGGGGAAGGCGTTTCCTCCGGGGAGGCCGACGCGCTCGAGGCGGCGCTCGCGGAGGATTGGCCCATGCTCGACGTCACCTTCATCGACGGCGGGCAGAGCGTTTACCGCTGGGTACTCGGCGTATTTTGAACTGCCGCCGCGCGAGGCGGCGGTCACAAAGGAGAAAGCATGGTTTTCTGGATCATAGCCGGCGCCGTGTTCCTGCTGGGGATCGCGCCGTGGTTCGTGCTCGCGGCGATCCTCTATTCGACGCTGCTCGTGCGCACGAAGCCCGATAAATGGGGCCGCGAATGCTCCATCCCCGACGACGAGGAGTACAGGCGCATGTTCGATATCGGCGTCGCCTGGAACGAGGAGCACAAGTCCCGCTCACGCGAGGTGACGATCACGTCGGACGGGTTCCGTCTCGCCGGCGAATATTTCGATTTCGGCGGGAAAACGGCGGCGATCATCATCCCCGGCCGCATGGAATCGCTGCTCTACTCATATTATTTCGCCGAGCCCTACAGGGCCGCCGGCTGCAACGTCCTCGTCATAGACAACCGCTCCCACGGGCTGAGCGAGGGCAGATTCTGCTCGCTCGGCTATAAGGAATACCGCGACCTCATCAAATGGAGCCGCCTGCTGACGGATGAGCTCGGCAACGAGCGCGTCGTCCTGCACGGGATATGCATAGGCTCCTCGGCGGCGCTCTTCGCGCTGACGAGCCCGGACTGCCCGCCTTCGATAGCCGGCATGGTCGCCGACGGCATGTATCCGACGTTCTATGAATCCTTCAAAAACCACATGATAGAGGACCACCGCCCCCCCTTCCCGCTGCTTTATCTGACGATGCTCTATATCCGCGTCTTCTCCGGGGCGAACGTCGTCTCGGACGGGCCGATAAAGCGCATCTCCGGGCTCAAAAAGCCCATTTTGTTCCTCCACAGCCGCGAGGACGTCTACTCCCTGCCCAAGGAGGCCGAGCGTCTCTACGGGCTCTGCGGCTCGAAGGACAAGGTTCTCGTATGGTTCGCGCGCGGGGCGCATTCGCGCCTTCGCATAAACGCGCCGGAAAAATACGACGCGGCGATAGAAGCCTTCATCGAAAGCAAAATAGAAACTGAAAAAGGAGAGCGATAAACATGTATTGTATTTCCTGCGGCGCCGAGATACCCGATGATTCCGGATTCTGCCTCAAGTGCGGCGCCTCCCAGACCGAGCCGCTGACGCCCGTCTATGCCGCGCAGCCCGTCGTCCAGGCGCCGGTCTCGCCGACTAACGTCCTGGTATGGGGCATCGTCGGCCTCGCCTGCGCATGCACCTTCTTCGGCAGCTTCCTCGGCATCATCTTCTCGGCCATCGGCATGAAGAAGCACCGCGCTTACCTCAATTCCGGCGCGGCGTATTCGACGAAGGTCAAGGTCGGCGGCATCCTCTCGAAGGTCGGCCTCGGCGTCGGCATCGCGCTGACGGTCCTCTGCGTACTCTATTTCATATTCATCATCGCTATGATCGTCTTTATAGGGCGCGAGGTCGACTGGTCCTACATCTTCTGAAAAAACATTTGCATGACGGCGCGCCGTGCGCTATACTGAATGACAGAAAGACAGCAGACCGCATCAAATCATAAAGGAGATGTCTTGAAATGATATGCACCAAATGCGGAGCCGAGATTCCCGAGGGCGCGAAGTTCTGCATCAACTGCGGAAACGCCGCCGTTGCCGCCGAGCCCGCTCCTCAGCCCGAGCAGCCCGTCTATGAGGCTCCCCAGCAGCCCGCTTACGAGGCTCCCCAGCAGCAGCCGGTCTATGCCGCGCCGCAGCAGCCCCAGTATCAGCAGCCCCAGTACCAGCAGCCGCAGTATCAGCAGCCGCAGTACCAACAGCCGACCTATTATGCCCAGCCCGCTCCGAATCCGGGCGTCAGCGGCAAGCCCGCCCTGACCTTCGGCATCCTCGGCATAATCTTCGCCTGCACCTTCTATCTGAGCTTCCTCGGCATCATCTTCTCGGCTATCGGCCTCGGCAAGGCGAAGGCCTTCCGCGCCGCCGCCGGCCAGCTCTACGGGCCCGCGAAGGTCGGCAAGATCCTCGCGACGATAGGCCTCATCGTCGGCATCATCATGACCGTCATCTGCCTGATCGTGGTCATCGGACTCATCGCCGAATACGCCTGATCGCCCCATAAAGCAAATATTCCCGCCCGTGCTTATCCGGCACGGGCGGGTCTTTTTTTGTCTCCCCCTTCGGGGGAAAGCTTCGATCTTTCCGCCGCGAAGCTGAAAAAGCGGAGCACCTCGCGCATGAAGCCCTCGTCGAGGCGGGCGAGCGGTCTCCTGTCGAGCCGGAGAAGGAATTCGCGCCGCTTTTTCTCAGAGCGCAGGCGGAAAGCTCCGCCCTGTGGGCAAGCAGGCAGCGCGCCGCCTCGCGCGTCAGCCATGCGGCCGAGTGCGTCCCCCTGTATTCGTCCGCGACGAGCAGGGCGCACGCATTGGGATTGGTCAGCTCGCCCGCGCGGGCAAAGAGGCTGATATCGTCGGGAACTACATCGTCTGCGCTGCCGTGGACGATGAGCACGGGCTTGTCCGTCGCGTTTACTGCCCGCAGCGCGGAGACGTTGCTCTCCCTCCCGAAGGTCAGGCGGCCCAGCAGGCGCACGAGCGGAAAGCCGAGCAGCGCCGGGGCTCCGCCGAAGCGGCGCATGAAAAAGCGCACCGTATCGAGCGGCGCGTCGAAGCCCGCGACGCAGACCGCGCCCGCAGCCCCCGTCCTCCCGAGGACGGCCGCGGCAGCCCACGCGCCCATGCTGTGTCCGTAGAGCAGGAGGGGGAGCCCCGCCGTCTCCGGGTCGATCATGAACGTCGGCGCGATGAGGGCATCGCGCCCTACGCGCACCCCGCAGATGCGGCAAGGTCTGGAAACCTCCGCGTAGGGAGCGACGCCCATGTCGCTCCGAACCTTCGTCCCCCGTATCCGGCGGCGCGATATGCGCTGATATACCCCATCTTCAGTCAGCTCCGCTGACAGCTATCCTCTTGCGGTGCCCGAAAAACGCTTCGGGCTTGCGCTTATCCTTGCGTTTTTCGACCGCTGCGCCGTCCGCGCCTCGCTCCTCCCGCTACAGGCGGCGCTCGGCGTGGACGCCCCCGAGGGGGAAGCCTTTATAAGGAAAAGCCGCCGATGCTGTATCGGCGGCTTTTGATCTGATATTATGCCTTTTTCTGCTCAGTGTATCGTTACGTTCAAGCCGTAGGACTCCATGATCGTGCGGAGCTTTTCCATTTTTTCGTCGCTCGGCGGCGTCGCCTCGAGGGGCTTCCCGTCGCTGATGCGCAGATATTTCATGACGCCCATGTTGTGGTACGGCAGGAGCTGCACGACCGTCACGGCCTTGCCGAGCGCGGCGCAGAACTCCGCCGTGGCGCGGATGTTCGCCTCGTCGTCGTTGAACATGGGGATGACGGGGATGCGCACCTGCAGGGACTTGCCCGCCTCAGCGAGCAGCTTGGCATTGGCCTTTATCTGCTCATTGGGGACGCCGACGACGGACCTGTGCTTTTCGCTGTCCATGTGCTTGAGGTCGTAGAGATAGAGGTCGACGTACGGCAGCGTGCGCTCGAGCGTCTCCCAGGGGGCGAAGCCCGTCGTATCGAGGGCGGTGTGGATGCCGTTTTCCTTCAGGCCCTTCAGGACCGCCTCGGTGAAGTCTATCTGGCTGAGCGGCTCGCCGCCGGAGATGGTCACTCCGCCGCCGGAGGTCTCGAAGAAGTTTTTATCCTGCAGAAGCCTCGCGACGAGCTCCTCGGGCGTGTAGTCCTTCCCGCAGAGGGTCAGCGCCTCGGCGTAGCACTTTTCGGTGCACTCGCCGCAGTTGTCGCAGATATCGCGCTTGACGTGGACCATGCGCAGCTCGTCGCCGGTGGCGACGTCGGTGCGGCTCTCGCCCTCCTCGATGGCGCCCTTGGGGCAGGCGTTTATGCAGCGGGAGCGGCAGGCGTCGATACCGAGGCAGCGCATGCTCATCCAGCTCAGTTGCTTATAGAAGGCCTGCGACTCCGGGCTGTGGCACCACGGGCAGCGCAGCGGGCAGCCCTTGAGGAACGCCGTCGTGCGTATGCCGGGCCCGTCCTGGACGGAAAAGCCCTGGATATCGTAGAGGCGGCCGGTGATCATACGCTGAGCTCCGTCCTGCGGATGAGGTCGTCCTGCGCGGCCTTGTAGACCTCGACGAAGTAGGCCGAGAAGCCCGCGATGCGGACGACGAGGTCCTGATACTCCTTCGGGTTCTTCTGGGCGGCGCGCAGCGTCTCGGCGGAGACGACGTTTATCTGCAGTTCCATGCCGCCGCCGCGGAAATACGTCTCCATGACGGCGCGGAGCTTCTTGTCGCCCTCGGCGCCCTGCAGGGCGGTCGGGTGGAACTTCATGTTGCAGAGGGTGCCGTTGGCATAGTTGGACTGGTCGAACTTGAGGATGGAGTTTATCGTCGCGAAGGGGCCGTTCTTATCCATGGACTGCACCGGGGAGATGCCGTCGGAGAGCGGCGCGCCGTACTTTCTGCCGTCGGGCGTGGCGGCGCACCAGCCGCCGTAGACGACATTGAGCGTGACGGGCCAGCAGCCGGCGGACCAGTGGCAGCCGCGGGCGCTGACGCCGCGGGTTATGGCCTCGGAATAGGTGTCGGCGACGAACTTGAGGTACTTGTCCGCCTCGGGATCGTTGTTGCCGAAGTGGCTGCAGCGGCCGACGATGTACTGGCGGAGGTCCTCATAGCCCTCCCAGTCGTTGATCAGGGCGTCGTAAAGCTCGCGGGTGGTGCAGATCTTGTCGCGGAAGCAGACCTGGTCGATGATGTTCAGGCTGTCCGCCACGGTGCCGTGGCCGATGCTGGAGTTGCCGGCGCCGTTGTACTTCGCGCCGCCCCAGAGGACGTCCTTGCCGCTCTCGAGGCAGCCGGTCATCGTCGCGGAGAGGAGGGGCAGCGGGTTGTTGATGCCGTAGAGGTACTCGTAGCAGTTGATCATGCTGACCTGCCACTTGGTGAAGTAGTCCATCTGCGCCTTGTAGGCGTCGAGCACCTGCTGCATGCTGGTCATCTCATAGAGATAGCCGCACTGGACGCCGGTGGGCTTGGTGTTCTTCTTGCCGTCGGGACGCGGCGGGAAGGAGAAGGGATTGACGCCGTTGTTGATCGCGCACCACAGCGCCGCGGGCAGGATCGTGTAGGCGTTGTTG
>JAEFAK010000060.1 GCA_016287555.1 Oscillospiraceae bacterium | reverse complement strand
TGTATCTCTTGTTCGGTATCCCTTTTGGCATAAAACAACACCCCTCTTGTTTCCAGTATACCATACTGTCTAACAAATGGGGTGCTGTTCACCATCGGGGCGGAGCTTTTTTGCTTTCATTTTTCATCTGCGGCGCGGAGCAGGCCGTCGTCGGCCTCGAGGAGGAGCCAGTGCCCGTCGCAGAGGGCGCCGGGATTAAACAGCCTCACACTGCCGTATTCGCCTTTATACGCGAGGTGCGTATGGCCGAAGAGCGCGGCGGAGCAGCCCGCCTCCCCTGCCGCCAGCGCGAGGCGCAGCAGGCTCATCTTCACGCCCTGCGCATGCCCGTGCGCTGCGAAGAGGCGCGCACCGTCGATCTCCAGAACGAGATGCTCCGGCGCATCGGAGCGCGGATCGCAGTTGCCGCGGACGGCGCGGACGGGAATGCCCGGAAATCCCTTTCTTGCCTCCTCGACGTCCTCGACACAGTCGCCGAGAAAAACGACGAGGTCCGGCTCCGTCCGACGCACGGCGTTCCCTATCGCCGCAATATGCCCGTGGGAATCGGAGAGGATCAAAATTTTCGTCATGCGTGCTCACCTCGCAAAAGTGATGAATATAATGGTACAGACGCTGCTTGCGTCC
Source organism: Oscillospiraceae bacterium (assembly GCA_016287555.1). GTDB lineage: Bacteria > Bacillota > Clostridia > Oscillospirales > Oscillospiraceae > RGIG7949. The sequence goes on along the minus strand of JAEFAK010000060.1, from coordinate 8,875 downwards.
ACGGAGGTAATGATTATGTCAACCGATTTGTCGAGTCTGCTCAACGCCCTGATGGCCTCCGGCGGCCGCGAGGCCATCGCCGGGAAGGAGGCGGGGCTGAAAAAGCTCGCCGAGAGCGGAGCCGGGATGAAGATCGGCCGGGAGCTCGGCGGCGACGAGGCCTTCAAGAGCGCCCTTGAACGCGGGGATACAGAGGCCGTCAGAAAGCGGCTCGCGGAGCTTCTCAAGACGAAGGAGGGCGCGCAGCTCGCGCAGAGCCTCTCGGAGCTGATGAAATAGACCGAAAGGAAGGCCCGGAATGGACGATCTCGAGGGAAAACTGAACTCGCTGCTCTCTTCGCCGGAGAGCATGGAGCGGATAATGCAGCTGGCAAAAAGCCTCTCGGGAGAGCAGGGCGGCGCGGAGGCGGCCAAGTCCGCGCCCGACCCGCGCCTTTTGGGGCTCATAACGAAGGCCGCGGGAGAATTCTCCGCGCCGGGCGAGACGGAGCGTCTGGCCGAGGCTCTGCGCCCCTTCCTCTCGCCGGAGAGGGCGGAGCGGCTCGAGCGGGCGGCGAGGATAGCGAGGATAGCCCGCGTCGCGCGCAGCGTTATCCCGGAGCTCGGAGGAGGCAGGGGCCTTGTATAACCGCTATTCGGGCAACACGGGCAGGTACGTCCGCGTCGAAGAGCCGGAGGAGGCGCCGCGCCGGCCTCCGGAGCCACCGCGACCGCCTGCAGACGCGCAGGGAGCCGCGAAGCCCTCAGGCCTCCCGGCTCCCGTCAACGATCTTCTTTCCGGCCTGCTCGGGAGGCTGGAAACGGCGGATATACTGCTCATAGCCATCCTTCTGCTCCTCTATCTGGAGAAGAAGGACGAGGATCTTCTCATAACTCTTGCGGCGCTTGTTTTCTTCTCACTCGGCTGAGGGGAGCCTGAACACGTCCTCCGACGGGGCGGAAAGCACCGTCTCCGAGGCGTTCATGCGGTAGACGAGGCTGCCGCCTTCCGTGCGCTCGGCATGGACGAGAAGTCCCGTCGCGACGGAGACGACGTATTCCGTCTCGTACCCGCCGCTTTTCGCGGTCACGAAGATGCACTTTTCGCCTTCGAATTCATCGTAGCGCGCGTCGGTGATGCTTCGTTTCGGCAGGTCGAGCACGTCCTCATAGGTGACGAGCATGCCGAAAGCGTCCGCGGAGCGGAAAAGGCTCTCTCCCGGATCGCGCGCACCCTCGAAGACGTTCTCGGAGTCATACCAGATATAGACCTTGTCCTCCGTCACGAGGACGTTTTTGGTCTCAAAGCCGGAGATCGTCATGCGCACCGAGCCGGAGCGCACCCAGGACTCGGCCGTACAGGCGAAGCTTCCGCCCTCCCAGAACGTCTCGATATCGAGGCGGCGGGAATAGGCCTCCGGGCGCTCCAGCGTCCTGACGACGGCCTGCACGGTATCCTTCGTGACCTCGACGAGGCCGCTCGGCCCTCCCGGCGCGGCGGGCTCGGAAGATACGGCGGCGGTCGGCGTCTCCTCGGGCAGGACGATATCCGTCGGCCTGTCGGAGTCGCCGAAGATCAGTATCGCGGCTATTGCCAGCGCCGTTATCCCCACCGTTACCGCCACGGCGAGCAGCGTCGTGCCGCGGCCTTTCATTTGGACTGCGTGCCGAACGCCTCCGGCGCCTTGCCGGACCCTCCGTAGACATAGAGCAGGGCGTCCGCTATCCTCTCGCAGGCCTTGCCATCCCCGTACGGATTGACGGCGCGGGCCATGCGGGCATATTTCTTTTCATCTGTCAGCAGGGAGCGCATGGCTGTGTATACCCCCTGCTCCGTCACTCCGGCGAGCTCGACCGTCCCGGCCTCGACGGCCTCGGGACGCTCCGTCTCGCGTCTGGCGACGACGACGGGCTTGCCGAGCGCGGGGGCCTCCTCCTGAAGGCCGCCGGAATCGGTCAGCACGAAATAGCTCTTGTTCATGAGCCTGTGCATCTCGCGCGCGTCGAGGGGCTCGATGAGCTTGACGCGCTCCGCCCCGCCGAGGAAGAGCTCCGCCGTACTGCGGACCGTCGGCGCGGGGTGGACGGGATAGACTATGACGACGTCCTCAAATTCCTCCGCTATGCGGCGGACGGCCGTGAATATGGCCTCCATGGGTTCGCCGTAGTTTTCGTGCCGGTGGCACGTCATGGCTATGACGCGGCGGCCCTCGAAGTCGATGGATCTGAGGGTCTCATCGGAAAACTCCCCGTCGCCGACGGTGTATTTCATGGCGTCGATGACTGTGTTGCCGGTTATGAACACGTTTTTGACTATGCCTTCGCGGCGAAGGTTATTGGCGTTGTTCGCGGTCGGAGCGAAGTGGCAGGAGGCCAGACGCCCGATGAGCTCGCGGTTCATCTCCTCCGGATAGGGGGAATACCTGTCCCACGTGCGCAGGCCGGCTTCGACGTGGCCGACGGGGATCTTGGCATAAAACGCGGCAAGCGAGGCGCTGAACGCCGTCGTGGTGTCGCCGTGGACAAGCACGACGTCAGGCTTTGCCTCGGCGAGAACGCCCTGCATGGACTCAAGCACGCGGGTCGTTACGTCAGTCAGGGTCTGATCTTTTGTCATGAGATCGAGGTCATAGTCCGGCGTGACGCCGAAGACCTCGAGCATGGAATCGAGGAGCTCGCGGTGCTGCGCGGTCACGCAGCAGAGGCTCTCCACCTCCGGGCGGCGCGCCAGCTCGAGCACCAGCGGGGCCATCTTGACGGCCTCGGGCCGCGTCCCGAATACGGAGAGCACGCGCAGAGGGTTATCGGCAGACCTCGGCTCCGGCGCAGGTTTCTTCTTTTCAAGGCCCTTCAGGCGCTGCTGCCTCGCGTGGATAGTCGAGCGCATGATGAAAAAGCCGACCACGGCGGCCACGACGAAGGCCAGCACGAAGATGATCGCCTTGACGGCTCCGCTCGTCGTCAGCACGACGGCGGCGAGCCCGAGGACGATGGACACGCAGTAGAGTATGGCGACGGCCTGCTTCTGGTTGAGGCCCATGTCGATGAGGCGGTGGTGGAGGTGGCCTCTGTCGGGTTTCATGGGGTTCTGCCCCTTGAGGATGCGGCGCAGGAACGCGAAGACCGTATCGAATATGGGCAGCGCGAGGACGATGAACGGGACGGCGAAGCTTATCAGGGCGTAGACCTTGAACATGCCCATGATGGACACCGTCGCGAGCACGTACCCCAAAAGCAACGCTCCCGTGTCGCCGGCGAATATCTTTGCGGGGTTGAAGTTATAGGGGATAAATCCGAGGCAGGCGCCGACGAGCGCGGCGAGGATGATGGCGACGTTGCTCTCGCTTACGAGAAGCGCGATGACGAGCATCGTCACGGAGGCTATCGCCGAGACGCCGACGGAAAGACCGTCCAGCCCGTCGATGAGATTGACGGAGTTGGTTATGCCTACGATCCAGATGATCGTTATGGGTATGGCGAGCCAGCCGAGCTGAAGGAACAGATGCTCGGAGAACAGATTCGGATTGGACAGCACGTCTATCACGATTCCGTGGAGGATCGCGACGACGGCGGCGGCTATCTGGACGAGCAGCTTTACCCAGTACTTGACGGATACGATGTCGTCGATGACGCCTATTATGACGATGAGCACGCTGCCGAGCAGGATGCCCCGGACGGGCGTCGTTATGTCGGCAAAGAGCAGCACGGACAGGATGAAGCCGATGAACATCGCAAGTCCGCCGAGGCGCGGGATCGGATGGTCGTGCATGCGCCTTGCGTCCTTCGGGACGTCCATGGCGCCGACGCGGCGGGCAAAGCTCTTGACCACCGGCGTCGCTGCGAAGCTCATCACGAAGGCGACGACGATGGAGATGAAGACCATCAGGAGCGTGCTCAGATTGACCGGCGTCCTGACCGAGACTCTGATTATGCTCGCGGCAGTATTGGTCCAAAACAAGTCAAACACGCTACCTTTCGATGAAGCCTACTTTCTTGTACACTTTGCGTATGGTGCGGGCCGCGACGGCGGAGGCCTTTTCCGCGCCCTCTCTGTATACGCTCTGCAGATAGGCCTTGTCAGCCAGCAGGCGCTCGGATTCCTCCCTTATGGGGCGGAGCATCTCTACGACGGCCTCGCCGACGGCGAGCTTGAAGCCGCCGTAGCCCTGGCCGGCAAATTCCTTCTCTATCGTCTCGAAGCTCTTGCCCGTCGCGGAGGAATATATCTGCATGAGGTTGGAGACGCCCGGCTTGTTTTCCGGATCGAAGCGCACCTCGGAGCCGCTGTCGGTTATGGCGCGCTTGAACATGCGCATGATGTCCTCGGGCCTGTCCATAAGGCATACGCGGCCGCTGTCCTCGTTCTCGGACTTGGACATCTTGGCCGTCGGATTGGTCAGGCTCATGACGCGGGCGCCGACCTTGGGGATATAGGGCTCGGGGATCTTGAACACGTCGCCGTAGACGCCGTTGAAGCGGTTGGCTATGTCGCGGCAGATCTCGACGTGCTGCTTCTGATCCTCTCCGACGGGGACGTAGTCAGCCTGATACAGCAGGATATCCGCCGCCATGAGGGAGGGATACGTAAAGAGGCCGCCGTTTATGTTGTCGGCGTTCTTGGCGCTCTTGTCCTTGAACTGCGTCATGCGGGACAGCTCGCCGAACATGGTATAGCAATTGAGCACCCAGCCGAGCTCCGCATGCTGCGGGACGTGGCTCTGGATGAATATCGTATTCTTCTTCGGGTCGAGGCCGCAGGCGATGTACTGCGCGATCTGCGCGAGCGTCCAGCGGCGCAGGTCGGCCGGATTCTGGCGTACGGTTATCGCGTGCAGGTCGGCCATGAAGTAGTAGCAGTCGTATTTATCGGCCCTCTCGGCCCAGTTCTTTATGGCTCCGAGATACGAGCCGAGCGTCAGGTCTCCCGAGGGCTTGATGCCCGAGAGCATTACCTTCTTCTTTTCTTCCATCAGACGGTCTCCTTCTTTTCCAGTCCGTATCTCGCCGCGAGCTTTTCGAAGGCGGGCAGGCTGCGCTTTATCATATCGGGCGAAACGCAGTAGGCTATGCGCACGTATCCGGGCCAGGCGAACGAGGAGCCGGGAACGAAGAGGATGTTCAGCTCCTTTGCCTTCGCCACGAAGCTCTTTTCATCGGGCTCCGGCGACTTGACCCACATATAGAACGCGCCTTCAGGCCTTACGCAGTCGAAGCCCAGCCTGCTGAGCTCGGTATAGAGCAGGGTCCGGTTGCGCCCGTAGGCCTCGATGTCGGTAGATTCGCCGAGGCACCGCATGACCACTCTCTGCATGAGCGAGGGAGCGTTGACGAAGCCGAGCACGCGGTTGGAAATGCTGGCGGCGGTGCTGACCTCCTCAAAGTCGTCTATCTCCGAGGGGATGGCAAGGTAGCCGATGCGCTCGCCGGGCAGGGACAGCGATTTCGACCAGGAATAGGCCACTATCGTGTTCCTGTATATCTTCGTCAGCCAGGGTACCTTCTTCCCATCATATGCGAGCTCTCTGTACGGCTCGTCGGACAGGACGTAGATGGGGTGGCCTATCTCGGCGCTCCTGCGCTCGAGAGAGGCGGCGAGCCCGGCAAGAGCCTCGGCTGTATAGATGACGCCGGTGGGGTTGTTGGGATTGTTGATGATCACGGCCTTCGTGCGCTCGGTCACGGCGGCGGCAAGGGCCTCCGGATCGATCTGGAAGGTCTCCGGATCGGTCGGGACGATCTTCAGAACGCCGCAGAAATTGCGCACGTAGTTTCCGTACTCGACGAAGAACGGGCTGAAGGCTATGACCTCGTCGCCGGGATCGAGCAGCGTCTTGAACATGACGTTGAGCCCGCCCGCAGCGCCGACGGTCATGATGATGTTGTCGACTCCGAAGCTCGTCCCGAAGCGGGAATTGAGATCCTCGGCGACGGCCTTTCTGACGTCGGCGTAGCCCGTATTGGACATATATCCGTGCACGAACATGCTGTCTTCCGTATCCAGCACGTCAAATATCGCTCTTTTGACCGCCTCGGGAGGCGCGAAGTTGGGGTTGCCGAGGGAAAAATCATATACGTTCTCGCGGCCGTATTTGAGCGCGAGGTTGTTTCCCTCCTCGAACATGGCGCGGATGGCGCTGTTGTCGGCAGCGAGTCTTCTCAGTTCTGCGGAAACCATTTCCATATCTCCTTTTATACGCGGCGGCGCGATTCGCCGTCCTCGTAAACTAATCGATATATTTTAGCACAGGCCGACCGGTTTTACAATATGATAAACGCCCTTTGAGAGCAAAACTTTGACGATTTAAACGAAAAAATATGATTTTCCCCGGCCGGAGCCGAAGCTGCTTCCCCGCTCGGAGCAAAAGGGCATGGATTGACAATTCGGCGCGTATTGAATATATTATAGCTGAATACTCCGCCCGCTCCCGCGGGCGTTGATACGGAGGCAAATATGCTTGATATGCAGTATTTCGCGGACATGGAGGCCCGCATCCCGAAGAGCTCCGTCCGCACCCGTTTTGCGCCCTCGCCCACAGGCTATATGCACGTCGGCAATCTGCGCACCGCGCTCTATACCTACCTGATAGCGCGGCACGAAAAGGGCACGTTCATCCTCCGCATAGAGGATACCGATCAGGGGCGCTTCGTCGAGGGCGCAACGGACGTCATCTACCGCACGCTCGCCGAATGCGGCCTCGAGCACGACGAGGGGCCCGACGTCGGCGGCCCCGTCGCGCCGTATATACAATCCGAGCGCCGCGATACCTACGGCAGGTACGCCGAGCTCCTCGTCGAGCGCGGACATGCCTACCGCTGCTTCTGCGAGAAGGCCGAGTCCGCCGAGGACGCCGGCGAATTCGACCGCGGTGACGATCCCTGCCGCTCGCTGAGCAAAGAGGAATCCGACGCGCGCGCGGCCGCCGGGCAGCCCTACGTCATCCGCCAGCGCATCCCCCATGAGGGAACGACGACCTTCCGCGACGCCTCCTTCGGCGACGTGACCGTCGAGAACAAGACGCTCGACGACCAGGTCCTGATAAAGCGCGACGGCATGCCGACCTACAACTTCGCCAACGTCATCGACGACCACCTCATGGGCATCACGCACGTCGTGCGCGGCAGCGAATATCTCTCCTCCGCGCCGAAGTACAACCTGCTCTACGAAGCCTTCGGCTGGGACGTGCCCGTCTACGTCCACTGCTCCCCCGTCATGCGCGACGCGCAGCACAAAATGAGCAAGCGCAACGGCGACCCCAGCTACGAGGACCTCAAGGCCGAGGGCTATCTGACCCCCGCCATACTCAACTACGTCGCGCTCCTCGGCTGGTCGCCTCGCGGCGAGATAGCCGAGAAGGAGTTCTTCTCCCTGCCGGAGCTCGTCGAGGCCTTCGATCTCGCCGGCATCTCCAAGTCCCCCGCCATTTTCGACATCGACAAGCTCAAATACTTCAACGCCAACTATCTCCGTTCCATGACGCCGGAGGAGTTCCTCGCGGCCGCGAAGCCGGAAATAGAAAAGGCCGTCGGCACGCGCTTCGACGCCGCGCTCATCGCCTCCCTGCTGCAGCAGAGGTGCGAAAAGCTCACGGACATAGCTCCGCAGATAGACTTTCTCGCGCAGCTCCCGGAATATGAGGCCGAGCTCTTCTCCAACAAAAAGGCCAAGACAGATCCCGAGGTCGCGCTGCGCATGCTGAAGGAGGCGCGCCCCGTCCTCGCCGCGCTCGGCGACTGGTCGCCCGAGGGCGTAAAAGAGGTGCTCATGCCCCTCGCCGAGAGGCTCGAGGTCAAAAACGCGACGCTGCTCTGGCCTGTCAGGATCGCCGTCTCCGGCCGCGCCGTGACTCCGGGCGGCGCGAACGAGATATGCTCCCTGCTCGGCCGTGAGGAGAGCCTCGCGAGGATAGACGCCGCCGTCGCAATGCTCTCAAAATGAAAGGGATGATCTCATGAAAAGATTAGTCCCGCTGATCGCCGCGGCTGCCCTGCTCCTGACGCTCTGCGCCTGCGGAGGAGACCCCTCTCCCACCGCGGCGCCCTCCCCTCAGACGACTGCGAGCGCCGATCCGGTCTCGCCCGGGAGGCAGGGCCCGACCGCGAGCGTCGATCCCGTCCCGCCGACCGTCACGGCTGAGCCGCTCCCATCCCCGACTCCGACACAGCCCCCGCAGAAAGAGCCCGAACCGGACAGGCCGCTCACAAGCGATATCGCGGTCTACTACGGCGGCAACTCCAGCACGGTCCCCTCCATACTCGTAAGAGGCGTGCTTTCCGAGGCGGCCGGGCTCGGCTTTTCCATTTACTGCGACGCGGAGACCTATGAATGGAAAGACGACGGCAACTCCTTCCGCTTCGTCCGGCGCACGGACGAAGACTCCGCGCCGGACTCTCTTACCTTCATGGAGCTGCTCTTCATCGACGGCGCCACGGTCTCGCGCCTGGCTCCGAATTTCATGGACCTCTATCTGGACTGCGACGAGGTCGAATCCTCCCCCGAGCGCACGATAGGCGTCTCCGAGCTTCGCTGCGATACGATCGTCGGCTACAACTCCGAGCAGTACGTCACGGCCTTCCTGTACGGCCGCTCCGGCGGAGTCGCCGCCTTCGTCATAAGCTGCTCGACCGCCGACAACGATTACCACCGTCCTCGCTTCACGGCGATGCTCGACACCGTGGCGCTGTTCGACACCGAGGAATAGCCGCGGCGGAAAAAGATAACGAAGCAAGCAAAAGCGCCCTTTTGGGCGCTTTTGTTATCTCTCCTGCCAATAAAAGGGTGAATTGTCAAACTAAGTGCAACAGTTCTGGAGTTCAAGATCCCACAGAAACTGAGCAGAACGGAAATTAAGAACCTTACGAGGCCTGGCGTTGATCAACACCAGGCCTCGTTTTAGGG
>JAEFAK010000059.1 GCA_016287555.1 Oscillospiraceae bacterium | reverse complement strand
GCGGCGAGATATATATCGAGTATCGGGCGGGAATTCCAGCGCTTTCGCGCTTCCTCCTCCTGCGTGCTGCGGGAGACCCCGAGCGCGCATTCGTAGGCGAAGTGCTCGCAGTTGTTGTGGATGAGGTTGTAGCCGCCCTCGCCGAGCCTCGCGCGGGCCCGCGCGACGGTCTCCTCCGGGGAAAAGCGGCGCTCCCTGCGCTCGAATACGGCGACCTCGACTATATTGCCGAGGCAGAAGCCGTCGATATCCGTCGCGCAGACGGTTATCCTGTCGTCGGGCGCGCGCTCTCCGACGGGCGGCGGGCCGAACTGGACGACCTCGTCCTCGCTGACGAATATGCCGTAGTGGTAAATAGAGCCGAGCCGGACGCGGATCATGTCGCCCGGGCGGCACTCGCCGGGCAGCCATTTCATCGGACGTGGTCCTCTATGAAGGTCACGACATCGCCGAGAGTCTTGAAATCGTCCATTCCGACGTCGTCGAAGCGCACGTCGAACGTCTCCTCGATGGCGATGACCATATAGAGCATCGCAACGGAGGAGAGCCCCAGGTCCGTCGAGAGGACGGAATCCTCGCTGCAGGTCTCGACGAGATCCGCGTTTTTGTCGTCGGCGGAGAGGAGTATGCTCCTGAGCTCCTCGACTATTTCTTCTCTTGTCAGTTGCATTTTTTATACCTGACTATCTTCATGCTCGGCGTCCTCTCGAAGTCGGAGTCGCGGATGACTATCCGGTTGACCCGCTCGAAGGACGGGAGAGCGGAATTGACCTTTTCGAGCTCCGCCGTGAGGAAAGCGCCGACCTTGTCCTTGTCCACGCCAGCGAGCTCCGTCGCGCGGGGGACGACCTCCAGCGCGAGGAAGTGAGCGCCCTGATCGTTTACGTCCTCGAAGACCTGGCAGTCCTGAATGAAGGGGAGCTCGTTGAACTTCGCCTCGACCTCCGCCGGGGAGATGTTCTCGCCGCTCGGGAGGACGATGATCTCCTTGATGCGGCCGGTTATGTAGAGGAAGCCCTCGTCGTCGAGCCGCGCGAGGTCGCCCGTCTTGAACCAGCCGTCGCAGTAGGCGTCGGCCTCGTCCTCGCCGACGTAGCCGTCCATCATGTTCTTTCCCTTGAGCCAGAGCTCGCCGTTTTCTATCCTGAACTCCTGATTGGGGTAGGGGATGCCGACGGAATCGGGCTTCGCGGCGCTCTCCGGATTGCCGGAGACGAGGTTGGCCGACTCGGTCAGCCCGTAGCCGGGGAAGAGGTCGATGCCGAGCTTCTTGTACTCAGCCACGAGGTAGGGCGAGACGGGAGCCGCGCCCGCGATTATATACTTCATGTCCTCTCCGAGCATGTTGCGCCCGAATTTGCGCGAGAGGGTCAGCGCCATCTCGGCCAGCGCCGGGACGAGGACGAATATCGTCGGCCTGAAGGCGGCGATATCGCGGAACATGTCCTTTGTATTGCGGCAGATGAAGAGGGCGCTGCCCGTATAAAGCGAGGTCAGCAGATTGCGTATGAGGCCGAAGACGTGGGTCAGCGGCAGGACGAGCATGTAGCGCTGGGAGAAGACGTCCTTATAGCCGTAGCAGCCGTTGACGACGCCCTGCATGACGGCCCCGTTGGAGAGGAGAGCGCCCTTGCTTCGGCCGGTCGTGCCGCCGGTGAACATGATGCAGCAGGCGGCCTGCGCGCCGACCTCGGCGGCGGGCGTCGGAGCTTCTCCCGCGGCGTCCGCGGGCAGCAGGGCGACCTTGCCCTCCGCGACGGCCGTGCGCTCGGAAAGAGCCGACTGGTATACCAGCAGGCCCGCGCCGTATTTCATGCAGCAGCCGAAGACCGTCGGCGCGTCGAGCTGCGGCGGCAGTATGACCGCGCACCGGCCGAGCGTCGTTATCGCGAGGAAGGCCTTGACGAAGTCATAGGAGTTGGCGGCCAGCAGCGCGACGCGGGGCGCGTCGGAGGCCGCGGCTATCGCCGTGCGAAGGAGCGCGGCGTCGCGGTCGAGGTCGGCGAAGGTGTATTCCTTCCCCTCGTCGACTATGGCGACGTCGCCGGGATACTCTCTGACGCAGCTTGCCCACATCGCGGCGACGGAATCATATTCCTTTATGCGCGCGAAGGTCTCGGGCGTCGTGTATTTGGCGAATACTTCGGCAGACTGAGTGATCATCGTTTTTCCCTCCGGATGTATGTGATTTGAGGTGTTATCTCTTCTCGGCGAGCTCGCGGAGCTCGTTCTCCTTTTCGTGCAGCAGGGCGGATATCTCGTCTATGCGGGACATCGCGGGCCGCCCTCCGCAGAGCGCGGCGACGTCCATCGCCTCGCCGACGGCCATGGTCAGCCTGCGCGGGAAGCCCTCCCAGCGCCGGACGTAGACGGGGACTATCGGCACGCCGCTGCGCATCGCCATGAGCACCATGCCCGATTTGAAGGCGGCCACGCCCTCCGTCTCGTCGTTGATGCGCCCCTCCGGGAACATGCTGACGAGCTCGCCGCTCTTCAGGTGCTCCGTTATCTCGCGGAAGGACGAGATATTGAAATTTTCCCTGTCTATCGGGATGCAGAGGAACGACTTGAAAAACCAGCCGCCTTTTCCCTCGAAGAACTCCTTGAGGCAGACGAAGTGGTGCCGCCTGTACCAGACGGCGATCTGCAGATATATCGGGTCGTAGACCGCCGTATGGTTGGCTATGAGCAGCGCGCCGCCCTTTATCTTCTTTTTCGCCGCCTCCGAGGCGTATAGCACCTTCGGGCGGAAAAAGACGAGGCCGGGCAGGGCGGCCGTCAGCTTCGTGAAATCGTAGAAAAAGTATCTACCCGCGAACAGCGGAGCTTTTTTGCCTTTCGAGCTCATTTCCCAACTCCTTGACTATGCCGCGCATGGCCTCGGCCGTGCGGGCGATGCGCTCCCTGTCCGTGCCGCCCTCTCCCGCGAGATCGGCGGCGAAAAACGGCGTCCCAATCATGACGCGCGCGCGGCGGGAAAGGGAGAAGTAAGCCCCGTCCGTATATGCCGGGATGACCTGCGCGCCCGTCGTCAGCGCGAGGTAGGCCGCGCTGGGCGCGAAGGGGAGCGGCCGCTCCTCGCCCTTGCGGGGAAGCCTGCTCTCCGGAAATATGCCGACGACGCCGCCCTTTTCGAGGATGCGCTCGGACTCGGCTATGAAGCCCATGTCGCGCGCGTCGCGGTCGACGTATATCCCGCCGAGCAGCCTCAGCAGCGTGCCCAGCGGCTTCTTGCGGAAGAGCAGCTCGGCCATCTGGTAGCGGAGCGTCCTCGAGAAGAAGACGAAGAGCCAGACCGCGTAGTCGAAGACGGACGTATGGTTGGATATCAGTATAGCCGGGCCCTTTATCCTGCGGCCCTGCCTTTCGCGGTCGGAATAATACATCCTCGTGCGGAAGCAGAGAAGCTGGACGGGCCAGCCCGTTATTTTGACAAAGGCGTTCCAGAAGCGGATCATAGCGCGGCCTTTACGTATTCGTACAGCGCCTGAACGCTGCCGAGGCTGCTGCCCGCCTCGGTGGGGAACTCCAGCCCGAACCGCTCGCGCAGGGCGGCGATCATGGCGAAGTAGTCAAGACTCGACCCGCCGAGGTCGAGGAAGAAATCGGCGCCGTAGGATATCTCGCCCGGCTCCTTTCCGAGCGCGGCGGCGAACATCGAAAGGATCTCCGCGCAGAGGGGATCGTCCGGCGCCTCCTCCGCGGCGGCGGGGTCGAAGACGGGGAGCGTGCCCGCCTCGAGCGCGGCGGCGAGCCTTCTGCGGTTGAGCTTGAAGTCGTCGGGGGCTATGAGACTGCCCGCGACGAGGACGACGCTCTTTATCTCCGGGGCGAGCCCCAGCTCGCCTATGCGCGCGCGGACCGCCGCGCCGAGCCTTTCGGCCTTCGCCGCGGAGCAGCCGCGCCCTATTCCCGCCAGCAGGACGGGGACGCTCTCGCCGGAGCGCCTGTCCGCCGTGAGGCAGACCCCTTCGAGCCCGTCTATTTCGAATCGCGGCTCGATCAGCTCGGGATTGAGGTTTTCCCCGCCCGGGGAGACGACGAGGTCGTCGCGCCGGCCGAGGATATACCAGCGGCCGTCTCTCTCCTCGGCGAGGTCGCGCGTATCGAAGACGGCTTCGCGGGCGCGCTTCACGCCGCCCTCGATGATATATTTCGCCGTCGACGCGCCGGAGACGAGGAGCCCTCCCTCCGGGCCGCGGGCGTATTTTATCGAGCTCATCGGCCTGCCGACGGAGCCGCCGCATATCGTGCGCAGCTTCGAGCTCAGCTCGACGGAGGTGATGCCCGTCTCGGTCATGCCGTAGCCGTTGGCGAACCTGTATCCGATGCCGTTGAAGAATTCCAGAACGCTGCGGGGGATCGCGCTCCCGCCCGTTATCATAAAGCTTATGCTCTCCCCGAAGAGGTTATCCCGCACCTCGCGGAAGGCGAGCTTTCTGAACAGCCTGCCGAGCAGCGGCACGTCTCCGAGCTTCAGCGAGAGGGACAGCGCCCTGTCGAACCGTGCGCGCTGACCGCGCTCGTCGATGACGCGCAGCGCCTGTTCGCGGACCTTCTCCCAGAAGAGGGGGACGGAGAAGATGTGCGTGACCTCGTGGCGGCGTATCGTATTGACTATCGTCTGCGGCGCGAGGTCGGCCAGATGCACGAAGGCGCGCCCGAAAAAGCCGAACCAGACGTAGACCGCCGTCAGGCCGAATATGTGGTAAAACGGGAGGAAGTCGAGGTGCTTTATATTTCCGTTATAAAGCTTTTTCATCGCCCCGCAGCGCAGGATGATATCGAGGCTGTCGCGTATCTGCAGGCGGAACTCTTCCGCGCCGTAGGCGCAGAGCTTGACCCCGCCGCTCGTGCCGGAGCTCATGACGAGCAGCTCCTCGGCGAAGACGGGCTCGGCTCCGTCCGCCTCTGCGGGCGGCAGAGAATGTATCGCCCGGACGCCGAATTCGCGGCTTTCCGAAATGACGGCGACGGCGCCCGCCTGAGCCAGCGCCCCGCGCAGCGTCTCATCGTCGAGGCGCATGTTCATGAGCAGCGGGCGGAAGCCGCTCCGCAGGACGGCCCAGAGCGTCTCTATCCACTCCGGCCCGTTTTCGAGGTATATGCCGACGGCGGCGCCGCGCGGCGCGTCCGCGAGCAGCGCCGAGAGCGCCGCGGACTTGCCTATGGCGGCCTCGCGGGCCTCGCCGTAGGTCGTGCGGACTATCCTGTAGCCCTCGCTGACCTCATAGAGCACGTTGTCGGATTCGGAGAACATCAGCTCGAAGAGAGAGGCGAAGCCGGGCTCCATGCTCTCGAAGCGGCGGAGCTTGTCTTTTACGTAATCGTTGACGCGGGAAAAGCCCGCGAGCGTGGGGTTTTTCATTCGTTCAGTCCCGTTTTTTGCATCCAGGCGGAAATTTAATAAATTATATCACATTCTGTCGGAGCGTGCAATAAAGAAACGCCCTGCGGCGCTGTCCAGAAGCAGGGAAAAGGGGCAAAAAGCCCCGCCCCTGGTCGGTGCCGACGGGGCGGGGATGAATGACCTCAAAAACGCTTCAGTCCAGAAGCGAGAGGATGTATTTTCCGTATTTCGTTTTTTCCAGCTCCGTGCCGAGCGCGCGGAGCTTTTCCGCGTCTATCCACCCGTTGCGGAAGCTCTGCTCCTCTATGCAGGCGACGCAGCGCCCCGTCTTTTTCTCCAGCTCCGCGACGGTGCGCGCGCTGTCGAGCAGGCTGTCCTCCGTCCCCGCGTCGAGCCAGGTGAACTCGCTGCCCAGCGTCACGACGCCGAGCCTGCCCTGCGCGAGATAGACGTTGTTGACGCCGGTTATCTCCAGCTCGCCGCGGGCCGAGGGCTCGAGGCCGCGGGCGATGGCGACGACGTCGGGCGTATAGAAATACAGCCCGGGGACTATGTAGTTGGAGCGGGGTCTTTCCGGCTTTTCCTCGATGCTGACGGCCCTGCCCTCCGCGTCGAACTCGACGACGCCGAAGGCGCGCGGGTCCTCGACCCAGTAGCCGAAGATGGTCGCGCCGTCCTCATTGGCGGCGGCCTTCGCGAGCTTTTCCTCCAGACCGTCGCCGTAGAAAACGTTGTCCCCCAGAACGAGGCAGACGCGGTCCGCGCCGATGAAGTCCGCGCCGATGATGAAGGCGTCGGCTATGCCGCGCTGGACGGGCTGCTCCCGGTAGCATATGGACATGCCGAGGCGCGACCCGTCGCCGAAGAGGCGCTCGAAGGGCTCCGTCTCGCCGGGCGGGGTGATGATGAGGACCTCGCTTATCCCCGCCTGCTGAAGGACGCTCAGCGGGTAAAAGATCATGGGCTTGTCGTATATCGGCAGGAGGGGCTTGCAGACGGGCTTCGTCATGGGGTAGAGCCGTGTGCCCTTTCCGGCCGCGAGGATTATGCCTTTCATGTTTCGCTCCCTTTCTTGCGCGCGGAGCGCACGATGAGGAATATGCCGAGGGGAAGAAGGATGAGCAGCGCTATCCACTGCGAGGTCGCCAGGCCGAAGAGGAAGCCGCGCTCGGCGTCGCCGCGCAGAAATTCAAGCAGGAAGCGCGTGACCGCCGAGAGGACGAGGTAGAGCCCGCTGGCGAAGCCCTCGCGCCTGCGCCCGAGCGTCATAAGCACGACGAAGATGACGAGCAGGATCGCCGCCTCCGTGAGCTGGACGGGGAAGAGCGGCACGCCGCCCATCGCGTGCTCTCCGACGGGATAAACGCGCGCGAGCGGGCCGTCGTAGGGGATACCGTAGCAGCAGCCGACGAAATTGCAGCCGACGCGCCCCGCCGCCTGCCCTATCGCGAAGCAGGGGACGAGCGTGTCGAGCGTCTTTATGAAGCGGCGCTTCATGCATTTGCAGTATATCGCTATGCCGGCTATGCCGCCGAGCAGCCCGCCGTAAAATACAAATCCGCCCGTTATCAGCGCCTCGACGAACTCCGGATCGCGCAGCAGCTCGCGGCGGGCCCATATCTCCGGGGCCACCGTGATGAGGTAGAGCAGCTTCGCGCCCACGTAGAGCCCGACGCAGCCGCAGAGAAAAGTCAGGAAATCGAGGTCGCGCTCCTTCTTTTCGCCGCGGATGAGCAGCGCCAGCGCCGCGAGGAGTATCCCCGCGAGGACGCACAGCCCGTATATCGGCAGCTTTATGCCGAAAACGGTCACGTATTCCATAAAGTCAACCTTTCAAAAATCTTCCCCTGAGAAGGGAAAAGCGCCGGCCCGCGCTTGCGGACCGGCGCCTGTCGGGTCATATCAATAGAGATACTTCTTGAGGCTGCAATAGACGATCGCGAGGATGATCGCGACGATGATGGCGATGATGGCGCAGACAAGACCGATGATGGAGAGGATCTTGCCGACCTGAGCCATCTTGCCCGTGGAGGGATCGATCCCGGCGGCGGCCATTTCGGCTCTGGCGTTCTTGGCCATGCTCATGCCGATGATGGCGCAGACGAGGCCGATGACGCCGAGGACGACGCCGACCCATCTGGCGGAGAAGAAGCCGGAGAGGACGATGGAGACTATGCCGAAAACGAGGGCCATGATGGATTTGCTCTTGCCGGCCTCGGGAGCGGGCGCGGCAGCGGGAGCGGCATTATAGACCTGCTCGGCAGCGGCCTGAACGGGGGGCTCCTGAGTAGCTCCGCACTTGGGGCAGAACTGGGTGCCGTCTTCTATCTCGGCGCCGCATTTTACACAAAACATTTTCTACATCCTTTCTTTGACTTGGCGGGAGCCTCCCGCCGATTTATATGGCTGTTTACAGTATATTAACAAATTAAAACGCGTTTTGCAATAGGTATTTGCCGCATTAACGCAATAGCGGGGGCAAAAAGTCGCGCGCAAGCGCGCGCGTACGCACGCGCGGGGTTGAAAAGCTGACGCGGCTGATATAAAATGAAAAAATCAGAAATATACGCATTTTCCGGAGGCATGGGATGGAGCTGAAGAAAAACGACGTCGTAGAGGCGCGCATAGACGGCGCCGCCAGCGGCGGCGAGGGTGTCGCACATATAGAGGGCCGCGCCGTATTCGTAAAGGGCGCGCTGCCGGGCGAAGTCTGCCGCGCGCATATCCTGCGCGCCGGAAAGGGCGTCGTCTGGGCCAAGGCCGAGGAGATTATCGAGCCCTCGGAGCACAGGATCGCCCCCGAATGCCCGCATTTCCCGCGCTGCGGCGGCTGCGCCCTGCTCCATGCCGACTATGCCGGGGAGCTGGAGATAAAGCTCGCCCGCGTAAACGACGCGCTTGAGCGCATCGGCGGGCTGGAGCTGCGCGCGGAGCGAGTCGAGCCCTCGCCCGAGCGCTTCGGCTACAGGAACAAGGCCGTTTTCGCCGTCGGGCGCGCCGGCGGGAAGGCCGTGACAGGGTTTTACCGAGCCCGCAGCCATGACATTCTCCCCGTAGAGAGCTGCCTTCTTCAGACTCCCGCCGCCAACGCCGCCGCCCGCGCACTGCGCGCGTGGATGGACGAAACCGGCGCCCCCGAATATGACGAGAAGACCGGCCGCGGCTGCGTGCGCCGGCTCATGACGCGCACCGCCTCCGACGGATCGACCGCCGTCTGCGTCGTCTGCGCGAGGGAGCCGCGCGGCATCGAGAGCCTCGTCGAGGCCTTCCGCCGCGAGGTGCCGGGCCTTACAGGCGTCGTGCTGGATAAAAACGCCTCCCGGGGCAACGTCGTCCTCTCCGGGGACGAGCGCGTCCTCTGGGGAGACGAGCGGCTGACCGATACGCTGCTCGGCCTGCGCTTTTCGCTCTCGCCAACCTCGTTTTTCCAGATAAACCGCCGCCAGACCGAGCGGCTCTACTCAAAGGCGATAGAATATTGCGGCCTCGAGGGCTCCGGCCTCCTGCTCGACCTCTACTGCGGGACGGGGACGATAGGCCTATGCGCCGCGCGAAACTGCGGGCGCGTCGTCGGGGCCGAGGTCGTGCCCTCCGCCGTGTCCGACGCGCGCGATAACGCCCGCCGAAACGGCATTGAAAACGCGGAGTTCATCCTCGCCGACGCGGCCGAGGCGGCCAAAAGGCTCGCCGACGCGGGCGAAAGGCCCGACGTCGTCATCGTCGACCCGCCGCGCGCCGGGCTCGACGCCGCCGTCATCGCCGAGATAGTCCGCATGGCGCCGCGCCGCGTCGTCTACGTCTCCTGCGACCCCGCCACCCTGGCCAGGGACGCGAAGATTTTGTGCGCCATGGGATATAAAGCCGATCAATGTCAGCCTGTGGATATGTTCTGCTGGACCGGGCATGTCGAGACGGTACTTGCGCTTTCCAAGGGTGAGATATCCAGTAAGAACATCCGGGTGGAATTCCCCCTGGAGGATATGGATATGTCCTGCATCCTGAACGACGCCACCTATAAGCAGATTCAGGAATATGTGCTGGAGCATAGTGGCCTTAAGGTGTCCTGCCTGTATATTGCCCAGGTCAAGGCCAAACATGGCCTGATCGAACGAGAGTGCTACAATAAGGCCAAATCGGAGAACGCAAAAGTTCCCCAATGCCCGCCGGAGAAGGAAAAGGCGATTGAGGAAGCTCTTCAGCATTTTCAGATGATACCTTGTACGGTAAAATAATCATAAGAATATAACGTGCCCCCTTGTTTTTCAAAAATACAGATTGGAGCGGTCCCAATGGATAACA
>JAEFAK010000058.1 GCA_016287555.1 Oscillospiraceae bacterium | reverse complement strand
CAGCGGCTTTTTCTGCCGCCCGTCTTATTGATCGGCGAAAAACGCCTCGATCTCCGCGCGGGTGCAGGCGGCGCTGCCCTGGGCGAAGAAGGGCTTGCCGCCGCCGCGGCCGTGCAGCGCGGCGTTGAGCGACTTTACCAGCTCGCGCAGGTCGCCCTCCGGCTGCCCGATGGCGTATTTCCAAGCTCCGTCCGCGCCGGCGAACACCGCGCAGCGTCCGCCGCAGACGTTCATCACCGCGTCGCAGAGCCGGCGCACGCTGTCGGGAGACAGATCCTCCTCGAACAGCAGCACGTCGCCCTCGCCCGCAAGGCGCGCGGCGACCTGGGAAAAGACCTGGCCTTCCAGGCGTGCGGCGCGCTGCTTGAGCGTCCCCAACTCGGATTCCAGCCGCTCCACCGCCACCGCGCTCTCCAGCGGCTTCGCGGAAAGCGCCTGCGCGATATGCAGATTCTGCTCCCACGTG
Source organism: Oscillospiraceae bacterium (assembly GCA_016287555.1). GTDB lineage: Bacteria > Bacillota > Clostridia > Oscillospirales > Oscillospiraceae > RGIG7949. Next base: position 9,262 of record JAEFAK010000058.1, on the reverse strand, counting down.
CCGGCGAGATAGCGGTACGCCCGCGCGCCGCAAAGCAGCTCGATACGCACGCCCTCGCGGAATTTCTGGCAGGAAAGGAATTTCACGATCCCCACCTGGCCGCTGCGCGCGACGTGGGTCCCGCAGCAGGCGCAACAATCCGCGCCGGGAAACGCGACGATGCGCACGTCGCCGTCCAGCGGCTTCTTGCTGCGGTACTCCACGGCGTCCAGCTCAGCGCCGCGATAGAAATTGATGTCGATGGGATGGTCCTCATAAATGTACTCGTTGGCGCGGCGCTCGATCTCCAGCAGATCGTCCCACGCGATCTCGGCGTTGAAGTCGATGGTCACGACGTCCGCGCCCATGTGGAAGCCCACGTTGTCGCAGCCCCAGCGCGCGCAGATCAGGCCCGAGCAGATATGCTCGCCCGAATGCTGCTGCATGTGGTCGAAGCGGCGCGCCCAGTCGATCGCGCCGCGCACGGTCTCGCCCGGCTCGAAGGCGCCGTCGCACAGATGGACGATCTCGCCGCCCTTCTCATGCACGTCCAGCACGCGGACGAGGCCCAGCGTGCCGCGGTCCGCCGGCTGTCCGCCGCCCTCGGGGTAAAACGCCGTCTGGTCCAGCACGACCGCAAAGCCGCCCTTCGCCTCCTCGCAGGAGAGCACGCGTGCGGTGAATTCCTTCCCGAAGGGATCGTCGTAAAAGAGCTTCTTCGTTTCCATAGCTATCCTTTCTCCGGCAGCAGCCCCAGCGTCTGCTTTGCGCGCAGCACGCGCAGGCACGCGGCGTCGATCGTTTCCTCCGGCAGCGTGCCGTCCGCCGCCGCCTCCAGCACTTTGGGAAGCTGCCTCTCAAAATCCGTGGTGACGAGCATGTCGTTGCCCGCCAGCAGCGCCTGCACCGCGGCGTCGCCGCTCCCGGCGTACGCCGTCACCGCGTCCATGGCAAGGTCGTCCGTCAGGATCACACCGTCGAAGCCCAGCTCGCCGCGCAGGACGTCGTGCACGGCGGGGGAGAGGGAGGCGGGCCGCTCCGGATCCATACAGACGACGGTATTGTGGCTGACGAGCACGAAGGGCGCGCCCATCTCGATCCCACCCCGAAAGGGCAGGAAATCGCACTCCCGAAAGCTCTCGAGAGGGCGCTTGTCCAGGGCGGCGCCGGTATGCGTGTCCGCGTTGTTCCCGTAGCCGGGGAAGTGCTTCAGCACGCAGCCGATCCCCGCGTCGTTCATCACCTGCACCACGCCCTTCACGTACGCCTCCGTTTCGGCGGCGTTCCTGCCCAGGCTGCGCGCGTAGATAAAGTCGTTCCGATCCATGGAAACGTCGCACACCGGCGCAAAGTTGACGTTGATGCCAAGCTGCCGCAGCAGATAGCTCTTCTGCGCCGTGTCGTTGAGGACGGCGCCCAGCCCGCCCTCGCGGTAGAGCTGCTGCGGCGCCCTGGAGACGGAGGGGAACAGATTCGGGTTCCGGCTCGCCCGCGTGACCGTGCCGCCCTCCTCGTCGCTGCCGATCAAAAGAGGGATCCCCGTGTCGTATGCCGCCGCGGTCTGATAGGTTTCCAGCTTCGCGGAAAAGTCCTCCGCGCTGAGCCAGGCGCCCGCGGAATTCTTGAAATCCGGCGTGAACAGCAGCACCCCGCCGAGATGATACTGCGCGATCTTGTCCGCCGCGCCGCTTGCCGGACAGCCCGCGAAGAAAAGCTGCCCGACCTTCTGTTCCATCGTCATGCCGCCCAGCAGCTCTCTTAGCCGTGCCTCGTCCGCCGCGGCGCGCCGCGCGGCAAGCTCCTCCTCGCTCAGGTCCTCCGGGTCCCCGTCCTTCGGCTCCTTGGTCTCCGGCAGGTATTTCGGCTCCGCCGGCGCCTCGGGCGGTCCCGGCTCTTCCGCCGTCTGCGGCGATTCGATTTGACGCCCGCCGCAAGCGGCGAGCGTCAAAAGCAAGCACAGCAGCAGCGCGAACGCGCGCCGCTTCATTCGTCCTCCCGCGCCGTGACCTTGATATGCAGCTCTTCGAGCTGCTTGGGCGTCACCTCGCTCGGCGCGCCCATCATCACGTCCTGCGCGTTCTTGTTCATGGGGAAGGGGATGATCTCGCGGATCGAATCCTCGCCCGCCAGCAGCATCACCATACGGTCCACGCCCGGGGCGATGCCCGCGTGCGGCGGCGCGCCGTAGCAGAAGGCGTTGTACATGGCGGGGAACTTCTTCTTGACGTCGTCCTCGCCGAGGCGCACGAGCTCGAAGGCCTTTATCATGATATCGGGATCGTGGTTGCGCACGGCGCCGGAGGCGGTCTCATAGCCGTTGCAGACGAGGTCGTACTGATTGGCCATTATATCGAGCGGGTCCATCTCGCCGCGCTCGGCCTTCTCGAGGACCTCGAGCCCGCCCGCGGGCATCGAGAACGGATTATGGCAGAACTCCAGCTCGCCGCTCTCCTCGCCGATCTCATACATCGGGAAGTCGACTATCCAGCAGAGCCTGTACTGCTCCCTGTCCATATGGGCGGGGCAGAGCGCGCCGAGCTTCGTGCGCAGGACGCCCGCGGTCTTCTGCGCGACGGCGAGCTTGCCCGCGGCCAGACCGACGAAGCAGCCGGGCTTGAGACCCAGCGCGGCGACGATCTCTTCCTTCTTTTCCTGCACGAACTTGGCTATGCCGCCGACGAGCTCGCCGCTCTCGTCCATGCGGAACCAGTAGCTTTTCTGCGAGGTCTGCACCTCGACGTCGGCGCAGAGCTTGTCTATCTGCTTGCGCGTGGCCTCGAAGCCGTCGACGACGACGGCCTTGACGACGTTCCCCTCGAAGGGGCCGAAGCCTATATCGCCCAGGAGCGCGGTCGCGTCGGTTATCTCGAGGTCGATTCGCAGGTCGGGCTTGTCGGTGCCGTATTTCTCCATCGCCTCGCGGAACGGGATGCGCTGGAAAGGCGCCGGGGTGACGCGGTCATAGAGGCCGAACTTCCGGAAAACGGGCACGAGGACCTCCTCGAGCACTCCGAGCACGTCGTCCTGCCCGGCGAAGGACATCTCCATGTCGAGCTGGTAGAATTCGCCCGGGGTGCGGTCGCCGCGCGCGTCCTCGTCGCGGAAGCACGGCGCTATCTGGAAGTACCTGTCGAAGCCCGAGGCCATGAGCAGCTGTTTGAACTGCTGCGGGGCCTGTGGGAGGGCGTAGAACTTGCCGGGGTGCTTGCGCGCCGGGACGAGATAGTCGCGCGCGCCCTCGGGGGAGGAGGCCGTCAGGATGGGCGTCGTTATCTCGAGGAAACCCTGCTCGGTCATGAGCTTTCGGAGCTCCGCGACGACGTTGCAGCGCAGGATGATGTTGCTCTTGACGGCAGGATTACGCAGGTCGAGGAAGCGGTACTTGAGGCGGGTCGCCTCGTCCGCGTCGCGGCTGCGGTTTATTTCGAACGGGAGCTCGTTGTAGCGGCAGCGGCCGAGGACCGTGATGCTCTCGGGGACGACCTCGATATCGCCCGTCGGGAGCTTCGGGTTCTTGCTCGCGCGCTCGCGGACCGTCCCCGCGACGGAGACGACGGATTCGCGCGTTATCCCGTGCAGGAGGCGGACCGTCTCCTCGTCCTCGGCGACGACCTGCGTCGTCCCGTAGAAGTCGCGGATGACCGCGAAGGAGAGATTGGCGCCGACCTCGCGTACGTTTTCGAGCCAGCCGGAGAGGCGGACCTGCTTTCCGGCGTCGGATATGCGGAGCTCGCCGCAGTTATGGGTGCGTGACTGTTCCATGTCTGTCTACCTTCTTATTATTCTTTGATGCAGCGGGCGTCGGAGCCGGCTGCAAGCGCGTTTTTGAGATATTCGGCCGCCTCGTCCGGGGAGAGGGAGACCTGCTCGCCTGAGACCATGTTCTTGACGGCGAGCTTGCCGGAGGCGATCTCGTCGTCTCCGACGAAGACGACGAAGGGGATGCCCAGCCTGTCGGCGTAGGTCATTTTTGCCTTCATCTTTTTCTTCTCGGTGTAGAGCTGGGTGCGGACGCCCTCGCCGCGCAGGGCCGTCGCGGCGCGAAGCGCGAAGGAGAGATCCTCCGTCATCGGCAGGACGAGCACGTCGGCGGGAGCCGTCCTGACCTCGTCGTTGAGAAGCCCCTGCTCGTCGAGCACGTAGAAAAGGCGGGTCAGCCCTATCGAGATGCCGACGCCGGGGAGCTTGCGGTCGGTATAGTATCCGGCGAGGTCGTCGTACCGCCCGCCGGAGCAGATGGAGCCTATCTCCGGGTGCGAGTTCATGGTCGTCTCATAGACCGTGCCGGTGTAGTAGTCGAGGCCGCGGGCTATGGTCAGGTCGATGGCGAAGTGGTCGTCGGGCACGCCGAAGTCCGCCATATATTTAATGAGAGTCGCGAGCTCGTCCGCGCCCTCGTCGAAGGTCGCGCTGGCCCCGCGCAGGGCGTCGAGCGCGGCGAGGACGGAGGCCTTGTCGCCCGTCGAGCCTATGAAAGCCATGACGCGCGCGGCCTGTTCGGAGCTCAGCCCGCAGTCGGATCCGAGCAGCGCGGCCGTCTTCTCCGGGCCTATCTTGTCGAGCTTGTCTATAGTCCGCATGACGTCCGCCGGGCGCTCGACTCCGACTGTCTCGAAAAAGCCGTTGAGGAGCTTGCGGTTGTTGACGCGGATCGTGAAGCCCTCGAGGCCGAGAGCCGTGAAGGCGCGGTATATGACGGAGGGGATCTCCGCCTCGTTCATGACGTCGAGCGCGCCGTCGCCTATGATGTCGATGTCGGCCTGGTAGAATTCGCGGAAGCGGCCGCGCTGGGCGCGCTCGCCGCGGTAGACCTTGCCTATCTGGAAGCGGCGGAAGGGGAAGGCCAGCTCGCCCGCGCGCATGGCGACGTATTTGGCCAGCGGCACTGTCAGGTCGAAGCGCAGCGAGAGGTCGCTGTCGCCCTTGGTGAATCTGTATATCTGCTTCTCCGTCTCGCCGCCGCCCTTGGCGAGCAGTATCTCGGACGACTCGATGAGCGGGGTGTCAAGCGCCGTGAAGCCGTAGAGCGAGTAGGTGCGGCGGAGTGAGTCGACCATGCGGTCGAAGAGCGCCTGCCTCGCGGGGGAGAGCTCCATGAAGCCGGAGAGCGTTCTGGGTCTGATGCGTTCCATATAAAATGGGTCCTTTCGAAATTACTTTTTGGGGTTTACTATATCGCGCCATGCGAGGTCGCCGCGCTGGAGCCCGTGGATGAGGACCTCGGCGGTGGCGACGTTGGATGCGAATGGGATGGTGTACTGGTCGCAGAGGCGGCACAGCGTCGCCAGCTCGGATTCGTAGGCGGGCGACTGCGGATCGACGAAGAACAAAACGAGGTCGAGCTCGTTGTAGGCGATGCGCGCGGCGATCTGCTGAAGGCCGCCCTGCCCGGCGGAAAGATAGGATTTGACCTGCAGGCCCGTCGCCTCGGAGATAAGCTTGGCGGTCGTGCCCGTGGAGCAGAGGTCGTGCCCGGACAAAATGCCGCAGTACGCGATGCAGAACTGCACCATGAGGTCGTTTTTCGTATTGCTTGCTACGAGCGCTATGTTCATATCTTACCTCACTTTCCCGTCTTAAAAATTATAGCGGAGCCTGCCGACCGGCTGCTTTTCTCCCGCCATGCGGCGGGCTATGCGCTCATACGCGGCGGCAGCGCCGCGCGAGGAGTAGAGCATGAGGGGGGAGCCGAGATTGGCGGCGAGAATGACGTCCTTGTCCTCCGGCACGACGCCTATGAGCCTCGCCCCGACGGAATCCACCGCGTCGTCGACCGTCGCCCTCCAGCGGCGCAGAACGGAAGGACGGATGCGGTTGACTATCAGGCGGGGAGCCGCGACGCCCGCCTCGCGGAGCTTTTCGACGGCGCGCCCCGCGTCGCGGTAGCTGCTGGCGTCCGGCGTAGCGACGACGAGCGCCCCGTCCGCGCCTTCAACGGCGCAGTCGAAGCCGCGGCCTATCCCGGCCGGCGCGTCGATGAGGACGAAGTCGTAGCCCTCGGCGAGCTTTCGCTTGAGCTCCGCGCCGCCGGGGAGATCCGTCTCATAAGGCGCGGGGATGAAGCTCAGCCTCGGGATGGAGGGGTGCTTTACTATGCAGTCCGAGAGCGGGACCTCGCCGCTGAGCGCGGCGTTCAGGTCGGGCGGGGAGAAGCTCTCCAGCCCGAGGGAGATGTCGAGATTTCGCATTTCCGTATCCGCGTCTATGCACAGCACGAACTTGCCCAGCGACGCGAGCGCGGTCCCTATCGCGCCGCAGGTCGTGGTCTTGCCCGTGCCGCCCTTGCCGGATACGACTGAGATTATCTGACCCAAAGCCTGCCCTCCTTTTTCGTTTGAGACTCTGTTCCTATCTGATGAGAGAGCCCTCCGCCGAGATGCGGTCGCCCGCCTCCTCGGCAGTGAAGTAGTAATCGAATATCGTGCGCGCGATGCGGGTGACCGCGCTGCCGGCGCCGCCGTCCTCGACGACGATGGCGACGGCTATCTCGGGATCGTCATAGGGAGCGAACGCGATGAAGACGGCGTTGTTCTCGACGTCCTTGCCCAGCTGGACCGTACCTGTCTTGGAGCAGACGTCCATATAATAGCTGCCGAAGACGTCCTTCGCCGTGCCCTCGCGGGAAACGCCGAGCATGCCGTCCTTTATGGCGCGCAGGTATTCGTCGTTGATATCGACCGTGCTGAGGACCTCGGGCTCGACCGTGCGGAGCGTGACGGTACCGTCGTTGCTCTTGACCGAGTCGAGGATATGAGTCGCGTAGCGCGTGCCGCCGCTGGCTATCGTCGCGCAGTAGGAGGCGAGCTGCAGCGGGGTGAAGAGGTTGTAGCTCTGGCCCATAGAGGCCTGCAGCGTATCGCCGGGGAACCAGTCCATGTTCTCGAATTCCTCTTTGTATTCGCGCGAGGCGAGCGTGCCGCGGGATTCCGGCAGCTCTATGCCCGTCGCCTGGCCGAGGCCGAAGGCCTTGCCGTAGGGCGCGAGCTTGTCTATGCCGAGCCTCGTGCCGACCGTGTAGAAAAAGTAGTTGCAGGAGACGGTCAGCGCCTCGGTGACGTTTATCTCCCCGTGTGAGCCGGGGGCTATCCAGCACTTGGGCTTGTAGTCCTCGTATTTGTCGAAGTAGGTCTCGTCGAGTATCTTTTCGCCCGTGGATATGACGTGCTCGTCCAGGCCCGCGACGGCGGTGACTATCTTGAAGGTGGAGCCGGGGGAGTAGGTGCCCTGCAGGGCCCTGTTGAAGAGCGGGAGGCGCGGATCGGCCAGCAGGGTCTGGTAATATTCGTAGTCCTTGAACCTCGCCGGGTCGTAGCTCGGGTACGTCGCGCTCGCCAGCACGTCGCCCGTGCCGACCTCGACCGCGACGACCGCGCCCGCGGAGACCTCCGTATAGGGCGTGCCCTTTTCCTTGAATTCCTCAAGACGGTTTGCGTTTATCTGGGCTATTGTGCTCGAAAGCGCGTCCTCGGCCGCCTGCTGCAGCTGGATATCGAGAGTCAGGACGATATTGTCCCCGGGGACGGCCTCGCGGTCCTTGACTATGGAGGTGATGTTGCCGGAGGAATCCCTTGTAATGGTCATGACGCCGTCGGTGCCGTGCAGTATGCTTTCGAAGGTGCGCTCGACGCCGGCCTTGCCTATGGTCGCGTCCATGGGATAGCCCTCGTTTTTGTAAATCTCGTAGTCCTCGGGGCTCATCAGGCCGATGTAGCCGAGGATGTGCGGCGCGTACTCGGTGTGGTAGACGCGGGCGCTGCCCATCGTGACGTTGACGCCGGAGAGGTTGTTTTCGCCTATCATGCTGATGAGGTCGATGTCCGCGTCGTCGGAGAAGACGTATTCGGGTATGGAGAAGAGCGAGCGGAGCTCCAGCTCCCATCGAAGCCCGGCGGCCAGACGCGCCTGCTCGTCGGTAAAGCTCTCCGGGATGGAGTAATGCCGGCGCATGTACTCGATGAGCTTCGGGGCGCTGATGTCGTCGTCGAGGTCAAAGTGGTCTATATAGTCCTCAAGGCGCTTTGCGACCGTCTCGCTCGCGGGCTCGGTATAGGTGAACGGCGGCGTCATCGAGACGGGGAGGTTTTCCTCGTAGGTCAGGCCGAGCCTGTCCGCGCAGTCGATGAGCGTGAGAAGGTCCTCGTTCGGCCTTCCTCCCGCGACGAGCTCGGAGCGGGAGATGACGACGCGGTAGGTTATTCGGTTGGATACGAGCGTGCGCCCGTAGCGGTCGAGTATTATCCCGCGGGAGGCCTCGATGGGCTCGCGCGTGACTATCGTATTCTGGGATTTTTCGAGATAGGCCGCGCCGTTGACTATCTGCAGATCGTAAAGCGCCATGGCGCAGATCGCCGCAAAGACGAGCGGCAGCAGGATCAGCAGGGCAATGCGTATCGGCCTGAATATCTTCTTTTGCTGCATGGGAACCTCCTATATGCGCACGCGGCGCGTGGAGCGGGTCGCCCTGTGGACCGGGTAGTAGACCGGAAGGATGAACAGGGCGGAGTAGACTGTCTGGATGAGAGCGGGCTTCCAGAGCGCAGAAAAGGGCGCGCCGTGGTAGAAGAAGGGGCCCGCCATCTGCAAAAGCGCCGAGAGCACGAGCGTTACCGCCGATACCGTGAGGAACGAGGGGAAGCCCCGCGCCAGCACGAACTCGGAGAGAAAGCCCGTGAAAAAGCCCGCTATGGCGAGAAATACCGTAAAGAGCGTCCCGCTGTCGGTCAGCGACACGTCGCACAGCAGTCCGCAGACGACGCCCCATATGCCGCCCCAGAGCCCTCCGTCGAAGAGCCCTATGCCGACGGCGACGAGCGGGAGGATGAGAGGCGCGGCTCCGCCCACCTTCAGGCCCGAGAAGAATGCGGCCTGAAGCAGATACGCCACCAGCACGATGACCGCGTGGCTTATTATCCTTTTGGCTGTGCCTTTGCCCATCTGATATCCTCTTCGCTAAATATTATGTCAACCTTCCTCGGGGAGAGCCGAGGTCTCGGGAATCTCCTCGCCGGGCTCGTTCCCGCCTTCGGGAAGCTCCGTCCCCTCCGGGAGCTCGGAGTCGTCGCTCGTGTAGGTGAAGTCCTTGATGACGAAGACGTGGGTCAGCGTCGAGAGCTGCACGGCGGGCTCGATGATGCCGTATTCGGTGAAGCCGCCCTCGTCGACCTTCATGGCCGTCACTTCGCCTATGACGATATCGGGCGGGAAGACCTCGCCGCTGCCGGAGGTGAGGACGGTGTCGCCGTTATAGACCAGCGCGCCGTCGGGCAGGTACGAGAGCTTGAGC
>JAEFAK010000057.1 GCA_016287555.1 Oscillospiraceae bacterium | reverse complement strand
CGCGTCGGCCGCGGGGGAGGGGACGCAGTGAGATTTATTCAGTCTTTCCGCATCGCCATCAAGGCGATCCTCGCCAAAAAGGGACGCTCGTTCCTGACGATGCTCGGCATCATAATCGGCGTCGCGGCGGTCATCATCCTCGTATCGCTCGTTCAGGGCTACCGGGACCAGATGATGGACTACTGGGCCAAGCAGGGCGAGAACAAGATACAGATAAACTACAGCCTGTGGAATTCGGCCAAGCAGCTCGAGGACGAGCTTTATGCCTACTGTCAGTCGCTCGACGATTACATAGAGGGCGTCACTCCTTCCGCTAACATCTGGGGAGGAAACGTGCAACACGGGACGAAGCGTTTGCGCGATTCGCAGATCTTTCTCGGCAGCGATCAGTTTTCCGTCTGCAACGGGTTCACTCTTGAGATGGGGCGCGATCTTTCATACGTTGACGTAAAGAACTTAAACAGGGTCTGCGTGCTGGGCGACTACGCCAACGAGCAGCTTTTCAACTTTGAAGACCCGATCGGCAAGAACATCCTCATAAAGGGCGAGCGCTTCACGGTCATAGGCGTGTACAAGCCGCTCTACGGAGACGACAGCGGCACTCAGGACGAGTGGATGCATCAGTACTATGACGGAGCCGTCGTCATCCCGTATACGCTCAAGCGCATCCTTGAGCCCTCTCTTCAGATAAACGCCTTCGTAGTCAAGGCCAGAGACAAGGAGAGCACGACCAAGGCCATCTCCTACCTCGGCAACTGGTTTTCCAGCCGCATCTCCGCCGACAGCGGGTATTACGACGTCTCCAGCACGAATACGGTCATCGACTCAAGCAACGAGGAGACCAGGATGCTGAAGATAGTCCTCGGCGGCATCGCCGGGATCGCGCTTCTCGTCGGCGGCATAGGCATAATGAACATCATGCTCGTCACGGTCAAGGAGCGAACGCGCGAGATAGGCATAAGAAAGGCCATCGGCGCAGAACGCAGGACGATCATAAGCCAGTTCCTGATAGAATCCAGCGTGCTGTCGTTTATAGGAGGGCTGATCGGCATCGCAGTCGGCTGCCTGGGCACGTTGGTCCTGGGCAAGATACTATTCAATATGACGCTGTATCCCAGCATGGGCATAGGCCTTGGCGCCGCCGGGGTCTCCGTGCTGATAGGAATGCTGTTCGGCGCTTACCCCGCCATAAGGGCGTCCGGCCTCCAGCCGGTCGAGGCCCTTCGAGGCGAATAGGAGGGACAGGTATGAAAAAGATAATCTCCGCCGTGCTCGCGGCGATACTTCTGCTCGGCGTGTTCTCGTTCGGAGCGGGAGCGTCCTTTTCGGACATAACCGATCCGGAGCTCGCGCGCCGCGCCTCCGTCCTTGAGCAGCTCGGCGTCATAGACGGCGTCGGCGGCGGCAGGTTCGACCCGGATGGAACGTTTACCAGAGCCGAGTTCTGCAAAATGACGGTCTGCGTCATGGGCAAGAGGGGAGAGGCGGCCCAGTACGCCGCAAGCTCCATATTTACGGACGTGCGCGCGAGCGCATGGTACGCCGGCTTTGTACACTACTGCGCCAAGAACAAGATAGTTCTCGGCGTCGGCGATGGAAGCTTCGCTCCGGACAGAGCCATATACTACAGCGAGGCCGTGACGGTGCTCATGCGCGCGCTCGGCTATAAGGATACGGATTTCATCCTTCCCTGGCCGGAGGGCTACATCTCCGGCGCAGCTTCCATCGGCCTGAGCGCAGGGCTTCCGTCTCTCACGAGGAACAGCGTTCTGACCCGCGCCCAGGCGGTCAGGCTTTTCAATAATATGCTCCTTTGCGAGACGACGAGCGGCGCTCTTTTCGCCTCGACGATCTACGGCAGCCTCTCCGACAGCGCGATAGTCCTCGCCTCCGGAGGCAGCAAGCTGACCGTCATGTGCGGCGGCAAGGTCACGGAATACACGACCGAGTTCGTTCCCGAAAGCAGCGTCGTGGGGACGGTGTGCAGGCTAATCCTCGATTCCAGAGGGCACGTCCGCGCTGCTGTTCCGACAGAAGCATATCAGGCGCGCTCCGTGACGGTCGAGGACGCCAAGTATACCTATATCCTCGATACCAACGGCGGCAGGCATACCATAGGAGCAGAGACTGTAGTCATGGTGGACGGGGCTGTCGTGGATTATTCCTCCGCATGGCTCTCCATAAGACCCGGCTCCGTAATGACGGCCTATTATGACGCATCAGGCGAATGCGTATTCATAACGGTCGGCTCCAACCCGGCAGCGGGCTCCGACATAGTCGTCCTCGAAAACACTCCGCCAAGCCTTTCCGCGCTCGCCGTCATGTTCGGTATGGATCAGAGTGGGACCTGCACGCTCTATAAAAACGGGACGCTCTCCTCCGCTTCCGACCTCAAGCCGTACGACGTCGTTATATGCGACAGGACGAGCAGGACCTTCTTTGCCTCCGACTTCCGCCTGACGGGCTACTATGAGAGCGCGTGGCCGAATTATGAGACCCCGACAAAGATAAGCTCCCTCGGAACGCAGTTCGAGCTGTTCGGCCCAGCGCGCGACGGCATAACGGCGTTTTCCAAGGGCAGCAGGATAACCCTGCTCTTCACCAGCGACATGCGTGTGGGCGGAGTCGTCAGCCCCGCAAAGGCGACGGGCGAGCCGATCGCCGTCTGCGAAGAGGCCTCGGCCGACAGCGTAAAAGTCACGTTTGCCAACGGACTGACCCTCTCCGGGACTGCGTCGGGCAACTTCACCTCGCAGATAGGAAGGCTCGTAAAGGTCAGATCCTCCGATCCGGGCAAGCTCACCGTATCGCGCCTTGAGCTCACGACCCCGGGAAAGGCGCTCGACGTCGCGGGAAGAAAGCTCGGAGACGCTCCCGTCTCGGCTCTCTGCGCCGTTTACGACAGCATTGGAGGCAGATGCGTCAAGCGCGTCGACTTCTCCACACTGAGCGATATCGCCGCATCCGATATCCTCCATGCCGGATACGATACCGCGGGCAGGGCGGACCTGATCGTCCTGAATAACAAGACCGGGCTCTGCTATGAATACGGCCTGATCAAGGTCGGGACCTATTACGATTACACCTTCGGCGACCAGGCCGCTGAGCTGGAAGGCGTGTCCCTCGTGAACTCCGAAGGAGAGACCGCCGTCTATCCCTGCACGTTCTATACGACCGGACTGAACGGGGCCTACGGCGGCATCGCCATAGACAACGACTATGCGATCTCCTTCGTTTCGCTCCAGAGCGCGCTCATCGAGAGAACGGACTTCCGCGACGGCTACGCCATAGTCGGCGGCGTCTATTATCCGATCTCGCCGGACGTCGAATGCTGCATCAAGGACACGGGCAATTGGAAAGCGACCGTGGACGAAACAAGGACTGCCTCCCCGAACATCCGCGTATACTTCGACAAGGCGCCCGAGCAGGGCGGCATGGTCCGCATAATCGTTGCGGAATAAGCGAATTATCCGATCCGGCCCGCCCTTTTCGCCTCGAAAAAGGGCGGGTTTTCGGTTTGACAAGGCTTGCCGCCTGTGCTATCATCTGTCTTGTCATGGAGAGATGTCCGAGTGGTCGATGGTGACGGTCTTGAAAACCGTTGTGCGAAAGCACCGGGGGTTCGAATCCCTCTCTCTCCGCCAAAAAAGGATTGCTATTGTAACAAGATAGCAATCCTTTTTTATTGCAATTCCAGAGAATCGTAGTATAATTATCTTACCAATTGAATTGCTTTTCAGAGTATGGAAAGTAGCCCCCTCCAAATAGTCTGAAAATGTTGCTCATGTATTTGAGTAATTGGGAGGCAGCACGCTGCCGATAACCTTAATTATCTTTCCTAAGCTGATAAATTACTACGGTCGGTGGCTCCGTAAAATGGTCCGTGGCAATCACTGCAGGGTGAACATTATTTGCTCATGCGAGAAAGATAATTAAGGTTTCAGTATAATCGTAAAACATTGCTTTGCCAGCGTTTACGAATTTAACGATTACCCACATTTTGTCAATATCGCAATCTTTAGCCAAAAAACAGGGGGCCCGCATGGGTCCTCTGTTTTTTGGCAACAGAGGGATTCGAACGAGCGGCAGTGAATGACGTACCGGTGGCACGTCAGAGCCGCGAGACGGCCCGTCCGCAGACGAGAGAATCCCTCTCTCCGCCAAAAAGATGCTCCCGTCTATGACGGGAGCATCTTTTTGGATATTTGAATGTAAAAGGCGGCTGCTTTGTTCTCCCGCAACAGAAGGTTGCTTGAAAAACCTGGCGTCATGTCATATAGTATTATCATCAAGAAGGAGGCGATCCAATGAATACAAAAGACGTGATATATGGACTCCGCACGAAACACGGACTCTCGCAGGATGAACTTGCGGAAAAGCTCTTTGTGACCCGGCAAGCGGTGTCACGCTGGGAAAACGGCGAAACAGTACCTAACACCGAGACGCTGAAGCATCTGTCCGCCTTGTTTAAGGTCTCCATCAACACGCTGCTCGGCTCGCCTCGCCAGCTTATCTGCCAGTGCTGCGGCATGCCTCTGGAGGACGAGATCATCAGCCAAAACAAGGACGGCTCTCTCAATGAGGACTACTGCAAATGGTGCTATGCAGATGGGACATACACCTACCACGACATGGACGATCTGATTGACGTCTGCGTGCATCACATGGTGAACGAAAACTGCAGCGAGGAGCAAGCTCGCGCCTATATGGAGCAGGTCCTTCCCAAGCTTGAATACTGGAAGCGCCATGAGGAACTGGGCGACGACGGTCAGTTTGATGCCTTCAAAAAGCAGCTTATAGACGAGATCAATGCCCTGAAGATCAAGGGTATGCCCAGACTGGAAAAGCTGAACGCGCTTGTCGGAAGTTATGTAAACCTCGCTTATCCGCTTCCCGGCGGCTTGAACGTGAAGTTTCTGGATGACAATAAGACCTATCTTGGCAATCAGCTGGAAGCGCAGGACGGCCGGGACCGCTGCTTTGGCGTTCTGGCAAACGTGGATTTCATTTTGATCTCCACTTACGGAGAAAACGGCTCTGATCCTGAGCTCGTTCTGTATAAGAAAAGATAAAAAGCATTGAAAACTCGGTCCGTTTTCTCATTCGAAACCGGCGCGGCATCTTTTTCGGGCCCACAAGACAAAGAAATACCCCCGTTATCGTCGGGGGTATTTCTCTTTTTATCCGTACGTGCGATCAAACGTTCATGGCTGCGTTGAATCCGGTCCTGACTGCGGAGGTGATGTTTCCCTGCCTGACTGAGCAGTCGCCGATGACGTATGTCTCTTCGCAGATCCCCTCCAGCTCCTCCATGACCTTTTTTCTCAGCCTGACGCCGAGAGACAGCGCGACGGTATCGCAGGGGAGGGTAACGCTTTTTCCGCCTTCGTCCAGCGCGACGACCGCGCCTTCGGAGATCGAATCAAGTCTGCAGCGGTCCATAAATCGCACGCCCGCCTCCTCGGCGAGCTTTATTGCCGTACCGAGCGCTTTTTCGCGGGTCCTGAGCTCGCTGAGGCTCAGCATATCCAGGATCGTCACCTCGTGCCCGCCGCGGGCAAGGCATATTGCGGTCTCCGTGCCGGTAAGACCGCCTCCGACTATGACGACGCGCTCTCCCGGCTTGACCGACCCGTCGTCTATCATGGTCGCAAGGCAGACGTTCTGGCCGTCGGCTCCGGGGACCTTCGGGATGATCGGCTCGCTCCCGACAGCGATGATAAGTGCGTCCGGCTTCTCGGCCAGCACGAGCTCGCGCGTAGCCTCGACGCCGGTGCGGATATCGATGTTTTTGTCTCTCGCGGCAGTCCTGACGGACCATTCGGCGTATCGGCGGACGTCTCCCTTGATGGGATTTGCTCCGGCGAGCTTAAGACTGCCGCCGAGCTCGGGCTCCTTTTCGAAGAGTATCGGCTTCAGCCCGCGCTCCGAAAGGCGGCGGGCAGCTTCCATGCCGGCGCAGCCTCCGCCTGCGATGACGACTTTTTTTCCGGCCTCTGCGGGCGGAATGGTGTCGAACCGGGGCTGCATCCCCTGAGTCGCGTTGACCGAGCAGCGCAGCGGTTTGGGGCAGCCGTGGGGATCCTCGCCGGTGCACGCCCCGCATCGTATGCAGGGGCGTATCTCGTCGGCCCTGCCGGCCTTCGCCTTGACGAGCATCTCCGGGTCGGCCAGGAATGCGCGTATCATCGCGACCATGTCGCAGTCGCCCTCGCTGACGGCCTTTTCCGCGGACTCTATATCGAAGCTGCCGACGGACACTACAGGTATTTTCAGCCCGGCGGCCTTGAACTTCTTCGCCAGATAGAGATTCGTCGGGCGCGGCATATATGTATTCTGAATTATGGACGCGATCGTCCGCGGCTCGTACATGCTGCCCGCGCTTATGTGTATTAGGTCTATTTTGTCCTCAATTGCCTTAGCAAAGCGGAGAGCGTCCTCGAAATGCACGCCCTCGGGATAGAGCTCGTCTCCGCTCATTCGCACCTCGATGGCCATATTTGCCCCGATGCGTTCGCGCACGGCGTCTATCATTTCAAGCGCGAAACGGCAGCGGTTTTCAAAGGTTTGGCAGCCGTACTCGTCGGTGCGCTTGTTCAGATGCGGAGAGTAAAAGGTCGCGGCGGTGTGCCCGTGTCCGAAATGGAGCATCACCATGTCGAAGCCCGCTTTTCTGCTGCGCTCGGCCGCGTCCGCGAAGGCCTTGATGATCCCCTTGACCTCGTCGCGGCTGAAATCGTCCGGCATCCTGTCGTCGCGAAGGTTGAGTTCGATCGAGGCTATCGAGCCCCAGCGGTGTATCGCTTCGGTGACGCGGGTCAGGCCGTGGACGACGAAGGGATCGGCCAGATTCACGACGAAGTGGTTTTTATCCGCGTAGTATTGAGTCACCGGGCTGTCGCCGACGGTGACTATCCCGGCGCCATATCTGGCGAACTGTGCCGTAAAATCCACGAATTCGGGAGTGACGAGTCCGTCCTTCGTGCAGAGCATGGGCTCGGCGGGGGAGACCTCGATGCGGTTTTTTATCCGCAGGGGTCCGACCTGTATGGGCTGGAATACGGCTTTTATCTCCGACATTTGCGATCCGCTCCAATCTTTTTATCTGTTTTCCGTATGTCTATAATCTATCATACAAGAGCGCGCGATTCAATACCGCGCAAAAGGTACAGCAGATGCCCGCCGTTGCCGTTCGGGTCTTGAAAGAAGCGCGTTTCCTGCTATAATGGGATAAAAAACCGCCGGGAGACCGGCCGCATGGGAGCAAGTTATGATAGACAGAGAACGAATGGTAAAAGAGTTCTGCGAGCTCGTCGCGATAGATTCTCCGAGCTACTCCGAACGCGAGATGACCGACAGACTGATCGCCGAGCTCCGCGGCCTCGGATTTGAGGTGCGCGAGGACGGCGCAGGCGCGAAGATAGGCGGCGCAGCCGGGAATATCTATGCATACCTTCCCGGGGAGCTGAAGGCTGAGCCTATCCTATTTTGCGGTCATACGGATACAGTCGTCCCGGCCTGCGGCAAGCGCGCCGTAGTGCACGAAGACGGCCGCATCACGAGCGCGGGCGATACCGTCCTCGGCGGGGACGATCTGTGCGCCGTCGTCGAGATCATCGAGGGCGTGAGGCATCTCATAGAGGAGGGCATCCCGCACAGGCCCGTCGAGATAGTCCTGATGGCCGCGGAAGAGGTCTTCGGCAAGGGCGCCAAGGCCTATGATTACGAGGGGCGTCCCTTCCTGTCGAAAGAGGCGTATACGCTCGACCTCGCAGATCCGGTCGGAAGCGCGGCGCTCCGCGCTCCGACGATGATAGGCTGGACGGCCTCCCTGAAGGGGAAAGCCGCCCATGCGGGCTTTGCGCCCGAGACCGGCGTAAATGCGATCCTCGCCGCGTCGAAGGCAGTCGCAAAGCTGTCTCCCGGCTGGGTGGGAGACGATACGACCATGAACGTCGGGACGGTCCGCGGCGGCAAGGCCAATAACATCGTCCCCGAGGAGTGCGTCGTGACGGGCGAGGTCCGCAGCCTCGACCACGCGAAGGCCTACCGCATCATTGACGATATCCGCAGGACGTTCGAGGAAGCCGCCGGGGAAGCGGAGCTGGCGTTTGATATCGACGAACATCTCATAGCCTACGACGTACCGGAGAGCCACGGCGTCGTCAGCCGCTTCGTGAGAGCCTGTGAAAAGCTCGGCCTTCCGGGCAGGCTGACGTACACGCTCGGCGGCAGCGACAACAATATCCTCGCGCTCCACGGCATAACGGGCATCGTCCTGTCCTGCGGCATGCGCGAGGTGCATTCGACGAACGAATACACCGAAGCCGATGATCTGGCCCGCGGCGCGGAGCTGGTCGCGGCGCTCCTGACGGACGAAGAATGAAGCTGTTGAGATAACTGCGCGGCGCGGAGGCTTTCCGCGCCGCTTTTTTTTGTGTCCAAATGCGTCGAAAGCTCCGCTTTTTCTTGACAATCCTGCTTTTTTACGCTATCTTAAAAAAGAAGAAAAATGAATATCGACGCAGTTATGGAATGAGGTGCGAATCCTCAGCGGGCCGGCCACTGTAAGGCGGAGCCGTCTCCATGCGAAAGCAGCCATTGGCGGGAGCCGAGAAGGCGGAGGCGGCGATGAAACCGAGTCAGGATACTTGCTGCGTTCAGCTTCCGGGCGAGTGTGCGTTTCAGTTGATAACCGTGCAGTATCGATTCTGCGCGGTTTTCTGCTTTTTCGGCCATATCGGCATCATGCTGTTAAAATATCAAGCTAAAAATAAGAAAGGGTGACAGTTTTGCAAAAGCATATGATCAAGCGCACCTTTGCGGTGCTGTTGGCTCTCGTCATGGTCATCGGTCTGATGCCCGTGATAGCGCTCGCGGACGGGGAGGCCGCCGCCGCTCCCAAGGCGTTTGCCAACGGTGAGGAGCTCTCCGTATTCGAGACCGTGGACGGCTACGAATACTATGACTACATGGCCGGCGCCAGTCTTAAGACGAACCTCTATACGGTGAGTATCCCGCTCGTCGAGATCGACAAGATAACGATCGATTTCGGAGGGAACACCTTCATCGTCTACGGTTACGACGCCAACGGAGAGTACGTGAACTCTTACGGCGAGACCGAAGGTCAGACCTCGATCGACATTCATGATTTCGATAACTATTACTGGATACAGACTCCGTATGCCGCGGATTATTCCTCCGGCGGAGACATGCAGTACGTAGTCAACTTCAAGCCGCAGTTCCAGGCCAACGTCGCCGGCACGGAGACCCAGCTCTGGGACGTTTCCTGCAAGAAGGAGGGCTATAAGTATTCGTTCTCCTACCTCGGCGAAGCGACCGAGTACCTCGTCGATCTTTATACCATCCGCATCCCGTACGGAGTCGAGGAGATCGACTTCTCGTTTGCTGCCAACTGCCTCGCCTATAGTTATCTGGGCACCGGCGAGGATCCCGTCCTGGTCGACGGAGACGACACGAGTGCTTTCCTGGCCGGATTCTATGAAGACTTCATGGCCGGCGACGCCTTTGCCGCCAGAAAAGTCGACGCCAACGCCGACGGACTTCCCGATTACGTCCAGATCCAGGCGCCGTACGACGAAAACTGGATCAGCCCCGTCCTCTACGCGATAACCTTCGAGTATATCTTCGGCGCGTCCGTCGACGGCGAGCCGATGACCGACGTCACCGCCGAGTACGGAGCCTATCCGACTTTTGGCTATGACGAAAACTGGAATCCCGTCTCCGCCGATCCCGTGACGCTCTATACGGTCGCTCTGCCCGAGGGCACGGAGAGCGTCGATCTGGCCTTCCCCGAGAACGTGCTCGCCTATAACTACAAGAGCGACGGACAGACTTTCATCGCGGGCGATTTCGAAGCCACCGTCGGCGTGAACGAACTCCCGGTCAG
>JAEFAK010000056.1 GCA_016287555.1 Oscillospiraceae bacterium | reverse complement strand
GCGGAGGGCGCGGCTGCGCCGCATCGCGGGCAGAAACCGGCTCCCGGCGCGAGCTGCGCGCCGCAGTTGGGACAATAGATCATGCTGCGCCTCCTTTGTCTTTATGACAGGATTATACACCCTTCGCGCGCTTTGCTCAATATCCGCTTTCGCGCCTTTTTCCGCAAAAGAGGGAACAAACGCCCGACAGCGGCGTCTAACATATATCCGGAGACACGGAAAGGAGATATCCCGAAATGAAAAAGATGAAAAGAGCGTTCGCCGCGCTGCTGGCCCTCTGCTGCGTACTGCCGCTGGCGGCCTGCGGCCTGAACATATCCGAAAAGCCGGTCGGCCCGATGGACGACCCTGCCCCCGCGCCGACCGCGCAGACGGCGAAGCCGGGCTACGCGCTCGCTCTCGCGAGCTACCCCGAGCAGGCCGGCTATCCGGAGGAGGACGGGTATTTCGGGGAAAACGGCGAGTTCGACTCGGAGAAATACGACGAGGTATACGACAAGTGGATGGCCGACGTGCAGGAAAGGCACGCCGCCATAAGGCAGTATCCCGGCGCTCTCGACGGCTTCCTCGATAAGAGCATACGTGAGTTCATGTCCAGCACGGAGGGCGGCAACGCCGTATATTCGCCGCTGAACGTCTATATGGCGCTCGCCATGCTCGCCGAGACGGCGGGCGGCGAGAGCAGGCAGCAGATACTCGATCTGCTCGGCGCGCCGGATATCGAGACGCTCCGTATGACCGCCGCGGCCCTTTGGCGCGGCAACTATATCGACGACGGCGCCGTAAAGAGCCTCATGGCGAACTCCCTCTGGCTCAATGAGGACGTGAAGTTCGTGCAGCCGACGCTGGACCTGCTCGCCGAGGAGTATTATGCCTCGTCCTTTGCCGGACGCATGGGCGATCCCGACTTCGACAAGGCCCTGCAGGACTGGATAAACGAGAATACGGGCGGGCTGCTGAAGGAGCAGGCCTCCGGGCTGCACATGGACCCGGAGACGGTCATGTCCATCGCCTCGACGATATATTTCAAGGGCAGATGGGCGAGCGAATTCAATAAGAACGCGACCGCGAAGGACGTCTTCAAGCTCCCCGGCGGAGATGAGCTCGAATGCGACTTCATGCACAAGAGCGGAGTGAACGACTATTTCTGGAGCGACAGCTTCGCCGCCGTTCCCCTCGGAATAGAGGGAAGCGGCTGCATGTGGCTCATCCTCCCCGACGAGGGCGTGACGCCCGAGAGCCTCATCGAAAGCGGTGAAGCGACCGACTTCCTGCTCCGCAACGGCGACTGGGGCAGCCAGAAGCACCTCATCGTCAATATGGCCGTCCCCAAGTTCGACGTCAGCTCCAAGACCGACCTCGTCGCCGGCCTTAAAGACCTCGGCGTGACCGACGTCTTCGACGCCTCCGCCGCAGATTTCAGCCCCTCGACCGGCGAGCTCGACGGCACCTTCGTCACCAACATAGAGCACGCCGCCCGCGCCAAAATAGACGAGGAGGGCGTCGAGGCCGCGGCCTACACAGTCATCATGGTTTGCGGCTCCGCCATGCCGCCCGATGAGGAGGTCGACTTCGTCCTCGACCGCCCCTTCATCTTCGCCATCACGGGCGAGGACGGGCTGCCGCTCTTCGTCGGCGTCGTCAACAACCCCGCGGCGTAAGCGCGGAAAAAAGCAGCTTCAGCCCCGCAGACAGAGCCGTCTGCGGGGCTTTTTCATGTCCGGGCTCAGGGAAAAGAGAAAAAAGGAAAATAAATGCTTGACAAACGAATTATATTTGATAAAATATAATTGCATCAAACGTTAACGAGGCGACAGATATGGATTACGACTACCGCGAGGCGATGAAGCTCTCCAATCAGCTCTGCTTTCCGCTCTATGCGGCGGCAAGGAGCGTCATCAGTCTCTATACTCCGCTGCTGAAGCCGCTCGGCCTGACGTACACGCAGTACCTCGTCTTTCTCGTGCTGTGGGAGAAGGACGGCCTGCCGGTCGGGGAGATATGCGGCAAGCTGATGCTCGACAGCGGGACGCTCTCGCCCCTGCTCAAAAAAATGGAGCAGGCCGGCTATATCGAGCGCAGGCGCGGGTCTGAGGACGACAGGGTCGTCCTGATCACGCTGACGGAAAAGGGAAAAGAGCTTCAGGAGAAGGCGAAGGACATCCCGCGCAGGGTGGGGAGCTGCGTCGAGCTGTCGCCGGAAAAGGCGCAGGCGCTCTACGCTCTGCTCTATGAGCTTCTCGGAAACATAAAAGGAAAGGATGACAACAATGAAGACGGTATATGATTTTACGGTAAAAAACAGGGCGGGGGAGCCCGTCAGCCTCTCGGAATACAAGGGCAAGGTGCTCCTCATCGTCAATACGGCGACTGGCTGCGGCTTTACCCCGCACTATGAGCCGCTCGAGGCCATGTATAAGGATCTGCGCGACAAGGGCTTCGAGATCCTCGATTTCCCCTGCAACCAGTTCGCCAACCAGGCGCCCGGCAGCGACGACGAGATACATGAATTCTGCACGGTCAAGTTCGGGACGGAGTTCCCGCAGTTCATGAAGATAGACGTCAACGGCGAGACGGCAGACCCGCTCTTCGCGTTCCTGGCCTCCGAAAAGCCCTTCGAGGGCTTCGGAAAGGGCCTCAAGAACGCGGCGCTGAAAAAGTTTTCCGACATGAACAACAAGACCTTCGGCGACAAGGCATACATCAAATGGAACTTCACGAAGTTCCTCGTCGACCGCGAGGGCAGGGTCATAGCGAGATTCGAGCCCACCGTCGACATGAAGGACGTCAGGAAAGCCGTCGAGGCGGCTCTTTGAACAAAGGGAGGAAAAGCAGATGAAGATCAGCGCAGTAAAGCTCTATGAAAACGGGTTCATGACGCAGGCGCTCGCCTTCGGAGGCGAGGGGATGGATGGCGTCGATCCCTCCGTAAGGTATCGCTCCAGCCTGCAGAACTTCGTCATCGACACCGGGGATGAGGTCATCCTCGTCGATACGGGAATGCCGGACGGAGTGCCCGATCAGGTGCCCGACGACAATACGCCCATATTCATGGGCAGCAGGATAATGAACTATACCGACGCTCTCGCGGCCGCGGGATACGTGCCCGAGCAGGTCTCCAAGATACTTATCACCCATAAGCACGCAGATCACACCGGCGTTCTTGCGGCTTTTCCCGACGCGAAGATATTCGCCTCGCGCGAGGAGTGCCGTGCGGACGAGCTGCGCTACCCCAACGTAGTCCCCGTCGATTTTACGGACGGCCCCTACGCCAATTTCGAAAAGAGCCAGAAGATAGCCGAGGGCGTCTATTACATCGAGGCCAAGGGCCATACGACCGGCAACAGCATCGTCATAGCCGAGGACGGCGGGCTTTATTACAAGCTCCACGGCGACGTGACCTACACCGACGAGGCGCTCTATGAAAACAGGCTCTCGATCGTATTCGAGGATATCGCCGCAGCGAGAAGGACGCTCGACGCGGTCAGAGAGTTCGTCGCGTCGCATCCGACGGTATATCTTTCGACGCACACGCCCCTCGGATATGAAAATCTCGAGGCTAAAAGGACCGTCAATCTGAACGATCCCCCGGAGAGCATCCCCGTCGGCGAGATCAAGGCCGCCGAGGCGAGCGGGAAGTACATCTGCTCCGTCTGCGGCTACGTATACGATCCCGCCGAAAACGGCGGCGTCGCCTTCGAGGACCTGCCGGAGGACTGGAAATGCCCGCGCTGCAGGCAGTCCAAGGATAAATTCACCCGCGCCTGAGCAGGCAGAAAGGAAGACCGGAATGAAGACCGCAGTCAGGTATTACACGAAAACGGGGAACACGAAGCGGCTCGCCGAGGCCGTTGCCGCGGCCGTCGGCGCCGAGGCGCTCCCCATAACCGAGCCCATAGAGGAGCCCGTCGACGTGCTCTTTCTCGGCAATTCGTACTATGCCTTCAATATCGATCCCGAGGTGCGCGATTTCGTCCGCTCTCTGACTCCGGAGAAGGTCGGCCGCATCGTCAATTTCGGCTCGGCCGCCATGCTCAATTCCACCTGGAAGAAGGTCAAGGCCGAGGCGGACAGGGCCGGCGTGGCGATGGACGCGCGGGAATTCCACTGCCGCGGCGAATTCAAGGGCATCCACAAGGGCAGGCCTGACGAGGCCGATCTCGCCGCAGCCGCCGCCTTCGCGGCGTCCGTCGCGGAGGAGCCGAAATGAACGGCGGTCAGGATATCGTTTCATCCGCGCTCGACAGGGAAAAGACCATAGTCCGCACGAGCGTCGTCGGCATCATCGCGAACGTCCTGCTCGCGGCCTTCAAGGCGGCGGTCGGGCTGCTCTCACACTCGATAGCCGTCACGCTCGACGCCGTGAACAACCTCTCCGACGCACTCTCCTCCGTCGTTACGATCATAGGCGCGAAGCTCGGCGCGAAGAGGCCCGACAAAAAGCACCCGCTGGGCTACGGCAGGATAGAATATCTGAGCTCCATGATAGTCGCCGCCATAGTCCTCTATGCCGGCATAACGTCTCTCGTCCAGTCGGTCAAGAAGATAATAAAGCCCGAGGCGGCGGATTACGGCGCCGTCACGATAATCATCATAGCCGCGGCGATCGTCGTCAAGCTGATCCTCGGCACATACGTGAAGCGGCAGGGCAGGAAGGCCAATTCCGGCGCGCTCGTCGCCTCGGGCTCGGACGCGCTTTTCGACGCGATACTCTCTGCGTCCGTGCTTGCCTCGGCTGTCGTGTATCTCATCTGGCACGTCTCGCTCGAGGCTTACGTAGGCGTCGTCATCTCCGGCTTCATCATCAAGGCCGGGATAGAGATGATGGTCGAGACCGTCAACGACGTCGTCGGCAGGCGTGCCGACGCGGAGCTCAGCGGCAGGGTCAAGGCGCTTCTGGCCGAGGAGCCGGAGGTCCGCGGAGCTTACGATCTGACGATGTTCAATTTCGGGCCGGACAAGGATTACGCCTCCGTCCATATCGAGCTGCCAGATACCATGACCGTCGACGAGGTCGACAGGCTCACGCGGGAGCTGCAGTATAAGGTCTACCGCGAGACGGGCGTCATCCTGACGGGCATAGGCGTCTATTCCTTCAACACCACGGACGCCGAGGCCGCCGAGATGCGAGCAGCCGTCGAGAAGACCGTCCTCAGCCACGACTGGGCTCTGCAGGTGCACGGCTTTTACGCCGATACGCAGGCCAAAACGCTGCGCTTCGACGCTGTCGTCACCTTCGATATAGACCGGGCCGAGGCGCTCGGCATAATGACGCGGGAGATAGGGGAGCTCTACCCCGATTATACCGTCCAGATCGTCCCGGATACGGACGTGACGGATTGACGGATAAAAGAGGCGGGCCGTTTTCTCATTGAAAACGGCCCGCTCCGCGTGTATAATGGAGAAAAAACGATCAAGGAGGCAGACTCATGGGCAGCTACGACGATCTCGTTTTCACCATACCGCAGGAATTCCACCACTGGTACGGCTTCGTCGCGCCCCGCGGCTTCTTCCGCGGCACGACGATGATGAAGGACGCGAAGGTCTATATGGACTGGAGCGCCGTCGACAAGTCGATGATAATGGAGGTCCCGCATACTCACCACTGCGCCGACGAGTATCTCGTCTTCACCACCGCAGATATGAAGAACTTCTTCGACTGGGACGCCGAGGTCGACGTCTGGATAGGCGAGGATCCCGAAAACCTCGAGATGTATACGCTCACGGCCCCGACGCTCATCCGCGTCCCGCCGAAATTCTATCACTGCCCCGTCCATTTCAGAAGGATAAATCCCGATAAGCCCATCGTCTTCTCCGCCGTCTATCTCGACGGCGACTGGTCGAAGATAGGCCGCAAGGTCGACGCGGAGGGCAACGAGACCTTCACCTACGACGGCGCGGGCGTGCGCCGCTGCGTCAAGGACCGCACGAAGGAGTGCATCTACTGCGGCGAGTGCTTCTCGGCCGCCCGCAAGGAGCGCATGAAGAGCGCCATGGCCCCGAGAGACGAGGAGTGGCTGAGGCCCTACCACGAGATGGCCGCGCGCAATCAGGAGCGCAAATGGGCCAAGTACGTCCATCCGTACGTCCCCGAGTACCTCGACGACGACCGCTACATCAGTCCGCGCGGCGGCTTCCACGGCAAGGAGTCCATGGAGGGTAGCAAGCTCTGGTACCACTACGGCATCGTCAGGCGCGAGTGCGAGATAGGCGACCTGCACATGCACCACGCCGTCGAGGAGTATTTCTTCTTCACCGGCGCGGACATCGCCCGCTTCTTCGATTTCGACGCGGAGATAGAGATAGAGCTCGGCCCCGACCCGGATCACATGGAGAAATATACGATCACCGAGCCGACCGCCGTCCGCATCCCCGCTGGCGTCTGGCACGGCCCCGTGAAGATAAAGCGCCTCGGAGCGCCGATCAATTTCGAGCCGTTCTATCCGAACGGTTCCTACGGCAAGATAGTATATCGCGACGGCGTCTACGTCTACGAGGGCAACGACCTCCCGCAGAAATAAAGAGCCTTCCTCTTTCGCGGGGAAGACAGACATAGATACCTGATAACTGCCGAACCGACGGGAGGCGCGTAGGGGCCGATGCCCTCATCGGCCCGAGCCTTTCGTCCGTCCGTCTCCCGTCTTTGCGGCGTGATGAAGGTATCACGCCCTGCGCGTACCCCGAAAGTGCGGCGGATCCAGGACATCAAAAACAGAAGGCGCGTCGGACGGATCGTCAAACTTCCATCGGCGCGCCTTCTGTCTGTTATACGCTTTCGGATCGGGCGGCATGCGCGTAACGGGGCTGAACGCCCAGGTCCTGCGCTTTGCCGCGTCGAGCTCCCGCTTCTTTTTCTTCGAGAGCTTCGCGTAGGGTATGAACTTTTCCAAATCTCAGACCTCTTTTCCGGTATTTTTTTCGGCCGCGCGGGGAAGGCTCCCCGCGCGGCGCGCTGTTTATTGCTGCAGGAATTGGGCCAGACGCTGCGCGTGCGACGCGCTGTGAATGAGCCGCCCGGCCGAACGGGAGCGCAGGAAGGCGACGGCCTCGCTGCGCAGGACGGACATCCTGTAAAGCGGCTTTTCCGCAAGCTGTCCGTCCGTGAGATAGATTATCTCCCTGTGGGTGCCCATGGCCTCCATGGCCTCCGCAAGACGCAGGGCGAAAAGCGGGTCGTCGGCGGGAAACTCATAGAGGTACGTCGCCGCGTCGTCGCCCGTAAAGAGCTCGAGCGCGCAGCGCCCCTTTCCGAAGGCGGCTTCCCAGTGCTCCTCCGGCTTTGCGCTCCTGAAGAGCCCCTTGAATGTGAAGGGCGGGCGCGCCGATATCGCCGAGAGAGCGGCCTCGCGCTGCTTTTTGACGAGCTCGGAGGCTCGCGCCGCGCGCTCGGCAAAGGGCTTTGTGTCGTAGCCCATGCGGCCGACAGAATACCTCGCGCCGGATGCGAGCGAGATGCGCAGGACATAGCCGTCGAGGCTTATCTCCTCGGCAAAGCAGAGCGGGATGCGCACGGCTCCGCAGGTCGGGGGCAGGATGCAGACGGCGTCCTCATAGAGCGCGATCCTCCCCCTGCCGCGCTCGCGCGGGGTCTCGTATTCGCCCTCGCAGAGCATCAGCTGCTTTTCTTCGATGAAAAGAGCTTCGAGAGTGCGCTTTCCGAAGAGGTCGTTGAGCTCCTCCCAGAAGCCGTCGTAGGAATGCCCAAGCATGGATATCTCGACCGTTCCGGAGGGCAGGAGATCGATATAGACGCGGTGGGAGACGGGGCGCAGGGCGGCGACGTCGGCGAAGTCGAGGAAACGGCTGCCGAGCCGAAGACCTTCCTTTTCGAGGGCGACGGTCGCTTCGCGGCCGTCGACTTGCGCCGTATACTCCATCAGAGCTTCGTTCCGCACTCGCCGCAGAATTTCATTCCGGGCTCGTTTTCAAAGCCGCAGCTCGGGCATTTGCCGCTCTTTTGCATCGGAGAGCCGCATTCGCCGCAGAATTTGAGCCCGAGCGCGACCTCCGCGCCGCAGTTTGGGCAGCGCTGCGTCCCGAGCGGGGCGCCGCAGTTATTGCAGAATTTGCCGCTGCCCGCAGGCTTGCCGCACTTCGGGCAGACGGTCGTGCGCGTCTCTATCTTGCCCTGCCAGACGGTCGCCGCCTCGGCGGATTCGTCGATATTGCGCCGCATGGCGCGGCTCCTTGCCTGGGCGACGTAGCCCGCCTCACGGGGAGCGCAGTCGATGCAGAGACCCTCGTCCTCGTTCCAGCAGTCGGGGCAAACCCACTTGTTGCAGGCGGGGCACTTGACGAATTTCGGGCGTATTTCCTCCTGCGCCTCGTCAAAGGCCCTCTCGTGTTCCTTGCGCCATTCGGGAGACTGACCGCTGAAGCGGTCGCCGAGGGCGTTGCTGCCGCGCTCGAGCGCCCAGCCGAGATCGCCGGCTTTTCCGCCGATCAGGCCGCCGAGCGTTGAGGCGACGCGGCCGAAGCGCTCGGATCTCTGCTTCTGGCCGTAGGTGCTTGAGGGTACGAAGGTGCTCTTGAAGCCGTTTCCGCAGCAGTCGCAGAAGAATTCGAACTGGAAGCCGGCCTCGGTTGAGTGATCGGAGTGGTTTCTCGTAAAAGCGTGAAGCATTGCAGATCCTCCTGTCTGTCCGAAGGTGGTTTATTGGTCATTTTCGCTCTTCAAGGCTTTTCCGCGGCGTATGAGCAGGAATACGCACAGCGCCGCGAGCAGCAGATAGAGCGCGGGGTATATGACTTTCGTGAAGAGCTCGCCGTAGCCCAGCGAGCGGAAGGGGAGCACGACGAGCCTCATGAGGCAGAACCATGCCCCGTAGATAAGAAAGCGCGCGCCCTCGCGGAGCTTCAGCTTCTTTGCGAGCAGTATCGCGAGCGGGATGCCGACGAGCGCGCCCGCGAGCTCGTAAAGCTGCGTAGGGTGGACGGGCCGTTTGTTCAGAAAGGACAGCATGCCGGAAAATGTCTGTTCGCCCGTATTGTGATCCGGGAAGAGGACGCCGAACGGGCTGTTCGTTGCCTTCCCGCCGCAGCATCCGTTCAGAAAGCATCCGATCCTTGCAATACAGAATGCAGCACTTCCGGGGACAACCATGGCGTCCAGGATGGGAAGAATGCGGATCCTGCACACTTTCACAAACAAGATCAGTGCGGCAACTGCACCGGTCAGGCCTCCGTAGAGGGAAAAGCCCGCCAGCTTCAGCGTATACCACTTGAACGCCCCCAGGTAATTCACCGGATTTACGGCAACGTTCCATAGCCGTGCGCCGACAAGAAAGCAGATGCACATCAGCATCAGCACGACACACCGCTGCATCGCCGTCATCCCGGCACGCTTCAGTCCGGGCAGGGCCAGGATGCACGCACTTGCTGCGCCCAGCCATGTAAACAGAGCGTATGCGTATATCTCCAGCCCGCCCAGCACGAATACCGGATGCATTACTACTCCGTGGTCAACGGCTTAGAGCCCTGAATCCGAAGCGTCAAACTGCATTCGGAGCCGAAGGCCAGATCCGTCCACATCTCGCCAGAGATCTCCACGCCTGTCTTGTCGGCGTTGTATTTTGCTCTTAACGCACCGTCCAAACCGGCTCCGTCTTCCTCGATATGCACGGAAAGAATACCGCTGACCGGATCATAAGTAAGCGGGAACCCTTCCTCATCGCCGTCATCAGAGTCTGCGGACTGGAGGATACCGGTGTTTTCCCCGACCTTCACGATTATGAAGGGGAACTCCTGGGGAACACCCTTCTGCTCCTCGATAGAGGGTATTATCTGGCTGAAATCACAGCCCAGCTCATCATCTTCGGACGGTTTCGATAAAGACGCCCTCAGCGCATCTGACATATAGAAATCCGTAATGGTGAGCGTTCCGTCTTCGTAATAAACGCGCAATTCATCAAATGTCGGCGCCG